>CAZRCR010000232.1:0-4623 GCA_964598615.1 uncultured Anaerolinea sp. | reverse complement strand
ACCCCAATACTATCACGCCGCAAGCGGCGGGGTATGTATCCCCGAATGGAATCAAAAACTCAAAATACTTTTTCGCCAAAGTATTAAACAAAATTTCTGCCACAATGTCTCCTCCGCGAATCAAAGATTTAGTTGGGGTGGTTCATGGGTTATTGAAAAAAATTAATCTTCCTTCGGCGGTGCGGCGTCCCCGTAATCCAGCACCTCACGCACGCCGGTCCCTGGCTCGGGCGGACCGACAATGCCCTTCTCTTCCATTGTGTCCACAATGCGAGCGGCGCGGGTATAGCCAATGCGCAGCTTACGCTGCAGCATGGACACGGAGCAACGTCCCTCCCGGCGGCAGATGTCGATGGCATCCTTCATGACCGGGTCTTCCTGCGGGGCAGTGATGTCCTCAAACATGGGGACCTGCTTGAGCAGCACACCCTGCGGGATGGTCGCACCTGTGGGCAGGTTCGGGGTCCCGGCAGCGGCATAGGGACTGGCCGCGCCAGCTTGCGTCCGCCAGAAATCCACCAGGCGGGTAATTTCAATATCTGAAACATAGACGCCCTGCAAGCGAACCGGTGCGGGGGCATCAGGGGCCTGGAAGAGCATATCGCCGCGCCCGAGCAATCGCTCCGCTCCTGGCTGGTCGAGGATGACGCGACTGTCGGTATTGGAGGCCACAGCAAAGGCAATGCGGGCCGGGAAGTTAGCCTTGATGAGACCGGTCACCACATCCACCGAAGGGCGCTGGGTAGCCAGGATCATGTGGATGCCGGTGGCACGCGCCAACTGGGCCAGGCGGGTAATCGTGCGCTCGGTCTCATCGGGAGCGATCATCATCAGGTCGGCCAGTTCATCAATAACCACCAGCAGGTAAGGTAATTTCTTTCCGCCCTGCGAGCCGACGCGGGCATTGTAGTCCACGATATTGCGGGCGCCCATCTCGGCAAATTTGTGGTAGCGGTTGTCCATTTCGCGCGTCATCCACTGCAGGGCACCGACCACACGTTCGATCTCCACCACCACCGGGGCCAGCAGATGCGGCACACCGTTGTAACCGGTCAACTCAACACGCTTCGGATCTACCAAAACGAGACGAAGATCGTCCGGGGTGTTATGAAGCAGGAACGAGGTCAGGATCGAGTTGACGCACACCGACTTGCCCGAGCCTGTCGTACCGGCAATGAGCAGGTGCGGCATGCTATCCAGCGTGGCGATCTTGGGATGCCCTGCTACATCTTTGCCGAGGGCAAAGCGCAGCGGTGACTTGCTGCGGGTGAACACGTCACTCTCGACGATCTCGCGCAGGGCTACCAACGCCATCTCTTCGTTCGGCACCTCGATACCCACGTAGCCGCGTCCCGGCACGGGAGCCTGGATACGGATGCGCGGGGCAGCCAGTGCCAGCGCCAGGTCATCGGCCAGGGAGGCAATTTTTCCCACCCGCACGCGCATCGCACCACAGCGAGATTCAATGAATTGCGGTTCCACACCAAACATCGTCACGGAAGGCCCCCGGCTAACTTCCACCACCTTGCCTGGCGCGCCAAAGGAAAGCAGGGTGTCCTCGATCAGTTGAGCGCGCGTTGCCACGAATTCATCATTGATTACCGGAGCTTGCGGGGGTTCCAAAATATCCTTGATCTTGGGGAGCACCCACGCAATCACGGGCGTTGACGGAACGTTGGTCTTGACCGTCACTCCGGGAGGGGTGTTTGCTGGAGCCTGCTGCACCGCCATAGACGAGCGCTGCAGCGGTGTAAATTCTTCCATCAACTCGTCAGGCGGTTCCACGGAACTCTCAACCTGGCCCACTTGTTTGCGGCTTTGCACCGACTGGTTGAGTTTTTCCCCAGCCTTGTGCGCCAGAGGCCCTGTCCAGGCGAACATCTCCTGCATGGACAGATCAAGAGTCATTGCCAGGGCAATGATCAGCCAGGCCAACACCACAATAACCGCGCCTGCACCGCCGAGTCCATTCACCAACACTTGCTGCAGCAGAGCACCAATATATCCCCCGCCACTACCTTGCGTAGCACGTTCGATGGCCGTGGCTGTCGGACCGGAAAGGCCGTGGAAAGCTACCAGCAGACCCACGAACAGGAGCAGGATACCCACCACGCGTTCAAGCGAAAGTTCTGGCAAACGGTCAACATTGCGAGCCACCAGCCAGGCTCCCAGCACGATCAGACCAATGGGAAGAATATACACACCCCAGCCAAAGACAGTCCGCAATAGATTGACCCAACCGCCGGTAATAATACTCTTGCCTGCCGAGAACAAGCTAAGCACGGTCAACAGCCCCACCAGTGCCATGACAATGCCGATCAAATCCACCTTACGCTCAGGCGGGATCGTATCGAACAACGAAGTGGCAGGAGGCGGAGGAGCAGGCTGCTTGCGGCTCCGGGAGGTAGTCGGTGTCGATGCGGAACGCGAACGGCTCGAGGTTCTGGATGATGCGGATTTTCCTGTCGAGCGGGAGGATTTCTTTTTGGTGGATGATTTCGAGCGTGTGATAGGCATGGCAAAATGATTATAGCACAAACATTAAAAAATTAGAACAAATATTCTATAAATAAACGGGGAGCATTTCTGCTCCCTGCCGGACCTAAAACCGTTTACTGTTTCACGTGGAACATCAGCGATTCAAGAGGATGTTCACAACTCCTGGCGGCGAAAGATGACGATGGCGATCATCAACGCTGCGACCACGATCCCCAAGCTGACACCGAACGCGGCCCACGATGGATCAGCGGTACCGAACGTCTGCGCCGCGCCCCATTCAAACAACTTGCCGGGAAAGTAATCCCCGATACGAGGCAGTGACCCAACGCCGCCCACGAGCACCAACGCCACGAACGCCAGTCCCGCCGCCGCACCGCTGCTACGGGCGATGACACTTGCCAGCAAAGACAAAGCCATGTACACCAGGAAGGCAACCATCATCAGTCCGTTCAGCACCAGGAACGGTCCCCAGGCCAACGGCTCGAACAGGATCATGGTGTAGTACCAGCACCCCACGGCCGCCAGCAAAAGACTGGCAAGGAAGGTAACCGTCAGTGCTGCGAATTTCACCAGAAGGAAAGTTTCACGTGAAACCGGGCGGGTCAGGAAGAAGGCTGCAGTACCGCGTTCCTTCTCCTGCACCGCCATACCCGCCGCCATGAGCAGTGCCAGGATGATGCCAAATTGGCTCATGTTCTTGACGTACTGCGCCACGGCGTCGGTCACCGTGGGAGCGGGGATGGCTGCCAGGAGTTCCGGCGGAACATCCGGGATGGACTTGAGCATTTCAGGGGTGAACTTGGCCAGCAGAGGCGAAGCCAGCCCAAAGGCAGCGAAAACTGCCGCCACGATTAGGAAACGGTACGTGCGCCACTGCTCGGTCATTTCTTTGCGGAAGACAGCGAAAAAGTTCATGCTACACTCTCCGTTCCAACCAGTTGCAGGAACACGTCTTCCAGCGAAGGACGCACTTCCTCGTAGCGGTTCAAAGTAAGCCCGGCGTTGACAGCCAGGGGCAGCAATTCACGCTTGGCGTTCTGCACATCCTTGACGGTAACCCGCAGGCTTCCGTTCTCCGCCTGGACCGCTGTCACCCAAGCCAGACGACGCAGATCCTCCGCCCAGCGTAAAAGGGCAGGGTAGTCGTCCGCCGCTATTTCGAAAGCAGGGACTGCGTAGCGTTCCAGCAATTCTTCGCGGGGAGCTTGCACGAGCAGTTTCCCTTTGGCGATGATGCCCACCACATCGCAGACGCGTTCCACGTCTGCCAGGATGTGCGTGGACATGACCACCGTACATTGTCCGCGCAGGTTCTCGATCAGGTCGAGTACTTCTTTTCGCCCGGCGGGGTCGAGGGCGCTGGCGGGTTCGTCCAGGAAGAGCACTTCCGGGCGATGGATGAGAGCGGCAGCCACGCCCAACCGCTGGCGCATGCCGCGCGAGAAACCCGCGATGCGCCGCCGGGACACATCCTCCAGCCGGACCAAGGCGAGCAGTTCGCGGGTCCGCACAGTGCGATCGGATGCAGACAAGCCATATAAGCGGCCCAGGTAATCCAGAAATTCGGGGGGCGTCATCCAGGTGTAGAAGGCCGGTTCCTCGGGCAGGTGACCGATCCGACGAGAAAGCGTCTTTCCGTCGCGGCGGATATCCACTCCAGCAACGGTCGCTTCTCCGCCAGTGGGACGCGCCAGCCCGGTGAGGATACGCAGGGTGGTCGTCTTCCCGGCTCCGTTCGGACCGAGGAAGCCGAACACGGCACCCGGAGCGACATCCAGGTCCAGGCCGTCGAGGGCATAGACGGAGCCGTAATACTTGGTGAGATTCTTGATCTGAACACTGCTCACGGCGTGCCTACTCTTCCTTGCGGCCAAAAACGAAATAGATGATCGGACCAACGAAATTGACGAACAGGATGATCAGCGCCCAGAGCCATTTCGGGCCGCGCGTGTGCGGACGGCGGATGAGGTCCACGATGGCGGCGATCATCAATCCCAGTTCGATTAGGACGACCGGCACCAGCAGGGGAATATATTGTTGAAATTCAGCGAAATCCATTTCGACTCCTTTGTTCTAGCCCGGCATGGACCGCCAGCGGCGGGCTTCACGGGTGAGGGGGCGCTT
>CAZRCR010000231.1:0-4637 GCA_964598615.1 uncultured Anaerolinea sp. | reverse complement strand
AGGTCGATCGGGGTACCGATGACGAGCATGTCCTCGTCGGCCTTCTTGATGGTGGCTTCCAGGTCTTTCATCTGCTGGGCGCCGTAGCCCATGGCCGGCAGGATGGGGCCGGTCTTGGGATACTTCTGGTAAGTGGCAGCGATGGATTTGACCGCGAACGGGCGCGGGTCCACGATCTCGGCCGCGCCGAAGCGCTTGGCAGCCACATAACCGGCGCCGTAGGCCATTTCGCCGTGGGTCAGGGTCGGGCCATCTTCGATGACCAGGACACGCTTGCCCAGGATCTGGGACGGGTCGTCCACGAAGAGCGGGGAGGCGGCTTCGATGACGGTCGCTTTCGGGTTCAGGCTGCGCAGGTTCTCGCGGACCTTGATGACGGCCTGCGGGTCCGCAGTATCGACCTTGTTGATGACGATCACGTCCGCGTCGCGGCTGTTGACTTCGCCGGGATGGTAGGCGCTCTCGTGACCGGGGCGGTGCGGGTCGGCGACGACAATTTTCAGGTCCGAAACGTAGAACGAGAAGTCGTTGTTACCGCCGTCCCACAGCACGATGTCCACTTCCTTCTCGGCGGCGCGCAGGATCTTTTCGTAGTCCACGCCAGCATAAACGATGACGCCGTTGTCGATGTGCGGTTCGTATTCCTCGCGCTCCTCGATGGTGCACTCGTGCTTGTCGAGGTCGGCGTAGGTGGCGAAGCGCTGGACTTCCTGCTTGACCAGGTCACCGTAAGGCATCGGGTGGCGGATGGCCGCGACCTTGTAGCCCATCCCGGTCAGGACGGCGGCCACGCGGCGGGTGGTCTGGCTCTTGCCCGAGCCGGTGCGCACGGCGCAGATCGAGACGACCGGCTTGGTGGACTTGACCTGGGTGCTGGTCTCGCCCATCAGGCGGAAGTCGGCGCCGGCAGCCATGACCATCGAGGCCTTGTGCATGACCACTTCGTGGGGCACATCGGAGTAGGCAAAGACAACCTGATCGACCTTGAGGTCCTTGATGAGCTTGAGCAGGTCGGTCTCGGCGTAGATCGGGATGCCCTTGGGATAGTTCTTCCCGGCCAGGGCGGCGGGATAGGTGCGGCCTTCGATGTCAGGGATCTGGGTCGCAGTGAAAGCCACAACTTCATAGTCCTTGTTGTCACGGAAGGCCACGTTAAAGTTGTGGAAGTCGCGCCCGGCGGCGCCCATGATGAGGGTACGGATTGGGGACATGCTAAATCTCCTTCAGAAAAGATGAAATTCAGTCGACTTCCCACTTTGCCGCATGAGCCGTTCACTACCGGTAAAGTTTCTCCCGCGCTTCATTGGAGAGACCCGTCCCCTGGGGGACTTCCTGCGGCAAGACAGGAAACGCTGATTTTTCGCCGCGGTGCAACCCGCTGCGTCACATCACTTCTGGGGCTGTGATGCCCATAAGCGCCAAAGCATTGGCAAGAGCGATCTTCGTGGCAGCGACAAGCCGCAGGCGGGCGTCGCGGACCTCGGGACTGGCCTGCACGACCGGGCAGGCGTCGTAGAAGGACGCAAAGGCCTTCGCGATATCGTAGGCAATGGTGGCGATAATGAGTGGCTTGTATTCCGCCGCAGCACGCTGGACCTCGGACGGGAAACGGGAGATCAGGTCGATCAACTGCACCTCGGCCGGGTTCAGTTCGTAGCCGAAGACGGAGTGCTCCAGCTCAGGCATTCCGCCTGCCTTGCGCAGGATCGAGTTACAACGCACGTGTGCGTATTGTATGTAAGGCGCGGCCTGACCGTTGAAGTCAAGCGCTGACTGCCAATCGAACGTGACCAGGCGGGTGTTCTCGCGCGCCAGGATCGGGTACTTGAGTGCGCCCAGCCCCACGGCTTTAGCCACCACTTCGAGTTGTTCCTCGGTTAAGTTGGGGTTCTTCTTGCGGGCTTCTTCCTTCGCCCGGGAGGTGGCTTCACGCAGCAGGTCTTCGAGCAGCACCACCGTCCCTTCACGGGACGACATGACCACGTTGCCGGGCAGGGTCACCAGTTCGTAGGCGATATGCCCGCACTGTTTGGCCTTTTCGTAACCGGCAATTTCGAGGATCTTGAACACCTGGGTGAAGTGCAAACTCTGGCGCACGTCCACCAGGTAGAGCGACTTCTCCAGGTCAGGATAATCAGCGAACTTTTGCTTCACGAGCGCCAGGTCTTCGGTGGCATATAGCGCCGTGCCGTCGGAACGCAGAATGACCGCCGTGCGGTACTGTTCCTTCGTCAGGCCAAGCACATCGTCGATCTTAACGATGACCGCCCCACCCTGCGGGCGTTCGTCCGTGGCGATACCGCTGCAGACAAGCTCTTCCACGATGGCTTTGCCAGGCTTTTCTTCCTGGCTATTGAAATAATATTTATCGAAGCGCACATCGAGGGCAGCGTACATCTGGCGGAAGCCTTCGAGCGACCACTCGCGCGTCCGCTCCCAAAGCGCCACCACTTCGGGGTCACGCTTGTCCCACCGGGCGTACACGGCGCGCACTTCGGCCTCGAGATCGGGATTCTCTTCCAGACGCCGGGTCGCTTCGGCATAGACTTCGCCCATCCATTTGGTGATGTCCGCCGAGGGTTCCTCCCCATTGTGGAACTTCAAGTAGCCCCACAGCCACTTGATGACATGCAGGCCCATATCACCGGGATAGTTGGCCCGCACCACATCCTGCCCCGAAAATTCGAGGATGCGGCAGATGGAATCGCCCAGGATCGTGCCGCGCAGGTGACCAACGTGGAACGCCTTGTGTGTGTTCGGGTGGGAAAACTCCAGCATGATACGCGACCCGGTTCGAGGTCCGGACCCAAAACCGGTCTTCTGCTCGAGGACGGTATCCACCACCCGGCGGGCATACTCAGCAGTCGAGAAGTACAGGTTCAGGTAACCCTTCACCGCTTCGACACGGCTGATGCCCGGCACATCCATCTGACCGGCAGCCTGCTCGGCGATCTGCTGGGCGCGCAACGGCACCGGCACGCCTTTGCCCTTCCCAGCCTTGGCTTCGGCCGCCGCGGTGGCAAAGAACGATGTACTGATACCCCATTCCCCGCTGAAGGGGATCGGCTTCCAGTCCAGTGCGGCGAGGGGGATATCGTTCGCTTCGCAGAAAGACTTGATTTTCGTTTCGATGGTTTGTTGTTCGGTCAGAAACATGGGCTACCTGTCTGTCAGTGAAGAAATTATATCATCCCAAAGATTTCATTTTACGGAAGGCCTGCGGCGGCTCGTCCAGCCGTGACTGGATTTGGCGAGCGCACTCCTCCGGGCTGAGGACGGAGGTGTCCACTTCCAGATCATAGACAACGTACTTGTGTATAACCGGGAACTGGAGTTTGGCCTGCCCGAGGGTGCGGTTCTTGCGCGAGCGCTCGCGTGCCTCCAGCACATCCAGCGGACATTGCACACCAACCAAATAGGCCGGGAGTTCGGCAAACAACTCGGCGCAATCACATGCCCAATCCGGTTCGACCAGTACATGGTCTGCAACGACGTTCGTTCCGGCAAGCGATAAAGCCTGGATGGCACGGTGCATGCCACGGGTCAGAGAGTGACCAGCTCCCCCGGCCTGGTCTGCCAGACCAAGCACATCGTCCCATAGCGGACGGTCAAGATAGCGCTCCGGCAGCATCCAAATGAATTTATCAATCCCCGCTTCCAGATAAGGTTCGGGGAGCAGGTTCTGCAAGGCCCGCACGATGCTGGTCTTGCCGGAACTGGAGGTTCCATTGATAAAAATGACTTTACCGTACTGCATGTGACCTCCATAAACAACCACAAAAGCGGGAGGCCCATCGTTCCGGGCGCTCCCGCTCATGGTTTTTGCAAGCCGCGAACGTGCCGATTACTCTTTCGCGGGGGTTTTCTTGCGCGTGGTTTCTTTCTTGGGGGCGGCTTCTTCAGTCTTGGGAGCCGCAGCCTTGCGGGTGGTCTTCTTGGGTTCTTCTGCCGGGGCGGCCTCGGCCTTGGGTTCTTCCACCTTGACCGCGGCGGGCTTCATGGACGCAAGCGCCTTCATCAGGCGGCTCTTGCGGCGGGCAGCATTGTTCTTGTGAAGGACACCCTTTTCAACAGCCTTGTCCAGGGCACTGATGGCCTGGGTGACGGCTTCCTTGGATTCGGGCACGCCATCTTCGATGGTATTGCGGGCGTTCTTGACCGCAATGCGGGCTTCGCCGCGATAGACGCGGTTCGCAAGACGACGCTTGTCGTTCTGCCGGTTACGTTTGATTTGGGACTTGATGTTAGCCAACTTACTTCCTCCAGATAATGTCTTGCAGGTGCACGGCGCGATATTTTACAGCACGGATGGGAATCTGTCCAGTAAATCGCGAGGGTTGTTCTCATAAAAAAACACGGAGACTCATCAGGAATCTCCGTGCCGGGAATAGCGTTGAAACAGAGATCAGTCGATCTTTTCGAACTTCTCAGCCGGGGCACCGCAGACCGGGCACTTATCGGTCATCTTGCCGAAGTGGGTATAACCACAGATCGGGCAAACGTAGTAATCACCGGCAGGCAAATCCTTGCCCAGGCCCAGTTCCTCAGCTGCCTTGCGATACAGCGTCTCGTGGATCTTCTCCACTTCCAACGCCCATTTGAAGGAACTGGCGGCGCGCTTGTCGCCTTCGGCTTCC
>CAZRCR010000230.1:0-4673 GCA_964598615.1 uncultured Anaerolinea sp. | reverse complement strand
CGCCTTGCGGAACGCCCGGCCAATCTCTGGTTCTTTATCTCCAACTTCTTCCGGAAATAGTTTCTGGAGTACCCGTTCGCCGGGGCGACCACAGGTCGCCCCGGTTTTGTTTTTGTGGTAAAACAGGAGCATGGCAGAATTCCCGCTGGCAATCGTTACCGGCGCCGCTCATCGTCTCGGGCGGATATTTGCCCTGTCCCTGGCGCGACAGGGATATGCCATTCTGCTTCACTACCATGTTTCCCGGCAGGCTGCTGAAGAGACTGCCGCCGAGATCACAGCATTGGGTGTGCCGGTCCACCTGGTTCCGGCTGACCTTTCCACAGAAGCCGGCATCGCTGAACTCATAGCTGCTCTTGACGCGCAACTCTCGGCTTCCGCCTCGATGCTGCGGGTGCTGGTAAATTCCGCCGCGGTCATGCCTCGCACGGACCTGGCAACTGCCACCTCCTCTGACTGGGATGCCGCTTTCTCGCTGAACCTGCGTGCCCCCTTCCTGTTGACGCAGAAAGCTGCCGAACGGATGGCGGACGGCGGTCTGATCGTCAATGTGACCGATGTCGGCGCTCACAAACTGTGGACGGGCTACCCGGCGTATGTGGTCAGCAAGTCGGCTCTCGAAACCCTGACCCGCTTGCAGGCCAAAACCTACGCCCCGCGCCTGCGCGTTAATGCCATCGCACCGGGACTGGTGCTTCCATCGGAGAACGTCACATCCGCAGAGTGGGAGAACCTCGTTGGGCGTCTCCCGCTCCGGCGTCCGGCTTCGACCGGCGAGATCGCCGCTGCCCTCGAGTTCCTGCTCAAGAACGAAGCGGTTACCGGTCAGACCATCGTTGTGGATGGCGGATACTCACTACTATAGGAGTGCGGACTTCGGTCTGCTATCGTATGCTCAAGAAAATCCTTCTTCTCTCCCAACCCGTTCACCTGCTTTTCGCTGTCTTTGCTTACCTGCTGGGGGTGGGTATGGCCCGCTACCTCGGGGCTGCCCTGCGCTGGCCGGTCTTCTGGCTGGCGCTGTTGACTATCCTTGCCTTGCAGGTTTCCTTCTCGCTTTTTGCCGCTTATTTTCGCGTCCCGTTTACCCCATTGGGAGAAGATGAGACGCCCCGTCAGCGCCAGGCTGCCCAGGTGCGCCTTCTCCAGGTTGCCTATGCCGCCCTGACGCTTTCCGGCTCCGTCCTGGCCTCCTTGATTTTTCTGGGGGCGCTCGATATCTCCACTTTCATTCTGCTGATCCTGGGTATCATTGCTCTCGTGGTGTATGCCATTCCTTTCGTCCGCATCCCCAATAAAGGATATGGTGAGCTTGCCCTGGCGGCTTACCTGTCCATGATCATCCCAGCCTTTTCTTTCCTGCTTCAGATGGATGGCTTCCACCGTCTCTTGCCGCTCATTGCATTTCCGCTGACCCTATTGGCTCTGGCCTGTATGCTGGCCGCTGATTTTTCCACCTTCGCAGCCGATCAGGTATTCTCACGCAGCACCCTGCTGACCCAACTCACCTGGGAGCGCGCCGTGCCTGTCCACCATGTTCTTGTGTTGACATCCTACCTGCTTTTTGCCGCGGCTCCGTTCTTCGGCGTTTCCTGGGGATTGATCTGGCCGGTCTTCCTGGCTCTGCCTTTCGCTGCCTTGCAGATCTACTGGCTTCAACGCATTGCCAACGGCGGGACGCCGGTCTGGAAATTCTTCAATCTCCTCGTTCCTTCGCTCCTGCTCCTGACCGTTTACCTGCTGGCTCTTTCCTTCTGGCTCCACTAACGGTTGTCTTGTTACAATGCCTGAATTCCTGAAACTTTCCCCTCCGCTCGAATCCCTGCAGCTCCTGCTGCGCACCCTGCCGGACCGGAAGCCGGTTGCCGATACCCTCGACACGGCCCGCACCCTGGGCCGCGTGCTTGCGGACGATATCCGCGCTCCCCATCCCCTGCCTGAATTCCCGCGCTCCAGTATGGACGGGTATGCCGTACGCGCATGCGACACCTTCGGCGCATCGGGGACGCACCCGGTCCGTCTGGCTCTGGTGGGGGAGGTGCCAATGGGCGATACCCCGGCTTTTACGTTGGCGTCTGGCGAGTGCGCCATCATCCACACCGGTGGTATGATTCCTGCCGGGGCGGACGCCGTGGTGATGCTGGAATATACCCGGACAGTGGAGGACGACGCGCAGGTCGCTTCGAAACCCGAGATCGAACTCTCGCGTGCTGTTGCGGAAGGCGAGAACGTGATCCGCATGGGCGAAGATGTGACCGCGGGGCAGGTTGTCCTTTCTGCCGGACAGCGTGTCAGTCCGGCGGTGATCGGCGGGTGCATGGCTCTGGGGATCATTGAACTTCGCGTAGCAAAAAAGCCGATCGTTGGCATTCTTTCTTCGGGGGATGAGGTCGTCCCGCCGGGACAAGACCCGCGGCTGGGGCAGGTGCGGGATGTCAACTCGTATTCACTGGCGGCGCTGGTCGAATCGGCGGGCGGGGAGCCGGCGCAATACGGTATCATCCCCGACAACCTGGAAGCGATGAAGGCCGCCGCGAGAGAAGCGATGTCCGAGTGTGACATGGTGCTCATCACGGCAGGGTCGTCTGCCAGCGCGCGCGATACCACCGCCGAGGCCATTGCCTCGCTGGGCAAGCCGGGCGTGCTGGTGCATGGCGTGGCCGTCCGCCCGGGGAAGCCGACCATCCTGGCGGTCTGTGACGGGAAGCCGGTGATCGGGCTGCCGGGCAACCCGGTCAGCGCGCTGGTGATCGCCGGGTTGTTCGTTGCGCCGGTGATCGAAAAACTGCTCGGCGCCAGGCTCAAACCGAAAGCCGCCGTACAGGCCCGGCTGACGGTCGATCTGCCCTCCCAGGCTGGGCGGGAGGACTGGGTGGCGGTGAAGATTCTCGAGCGCGGAGAGCAGGGAACGGAAAATGTAGAACGAGGCGTGCGTTATCTGGCTGAACCGATCTTCGGCAAAAGTAACCTGATCTTTACCCTTGCCGCTGCAGACGGTCTCGTACGTGTCGCCCCGGATGCCAGAGGGATCGCGGCCGGGGAAGTGGTGGAAGTAGTGTTGATATAAAAAACTCCCGCAGGTTCGAACCTGCGGGAGTTTGCTTTTTATTGTGTCAGCACCCTCACCAGCGATACCAGCGCGCCGCCCAGCCCACACAGCAGGAACAGGATGCCGGGGATGCCCAGGATCAGCGTCCAGGTCTGGGCGGTTTTGGTCTGGCTGGAAAGGTTGGCATCGATGGCCTGACCGAGCAGCGGGCTGACGACGAACGGCTGTCCCTGCACTTTGGCAAGGGTCAGCCCCTGCGGCCCCTGGGCGGGAGTCCCGGCCACGGTCACGGTCTGACCGGCGCGCAGTTCCCACAGGGTGAAGCGCAATTGACCGCGCAGGATGTTCGGATCGATGCCGAGCAGGATGCAGGCTGCCTCCACCTGTTCCTGGGTGGGGGTAATGCCCGCCCCGAGCAGGTATTTATCCAGCCCCTCGGGATCGACCCAGAGCGCGCCCGTCCCGTCGTTCAACTGGAAGGGAATGCCGCGGGCTTTGTCGGTCAGGCCGCGCCAGCCGGAACCGTCCGAGTCGCTTTCGTAGAGTTCCACTTTCAGGCGCAGGTAAACGAGGCCGGTTTCCGGCGCGCCGTCGATGGGTGCTGCGTGCGGGGCGATCTGTCCCTGCAGGCGCACCAGACCCGCCTCCGGCGTGACGGCAGCAGCCGTGGTTTTCCTGGCTGTGCCAACGGCTGAACCGGTCTTCCTGCGTTTGCGGGCGCTGAAGAACAGGATGGCGGCAAAGCCGAGCGGCAGGATCCCGCAGAAACAGGCTCCCCCCAGCCAGGCGAAAACAGCAATAAAATCTTCGAATGGGAATGCGGTCATGTTTTCCTCCTTGGAAAAATGAATGTGCTAGAAGTACTCTAGCACATCAGGGCATGGTTTTCAAGGATGTATTATTTACCGCTGTTCTTTTCCACCCGGCGCATGATCCCCAGCAGGATGACCGAAACGAAGACCAGCAATACCGAGAGAGCCAGGGCCACCCCCAGGCCGCGTTCCAGGCCGAGGTAGATCGCCAGCGGCATGGTCTGGGTGGTGCCTTCCAGGTTCCCGGCGAACAGGATGGTGGCGCCGAACTCGCCCAGGGCGCGTGTCCAGGCCAGGATGACGCCGGTCAGCAGGCTGCGCCAGGCGAGCGGGAACATCACGTATCGGAAGACCTGCCACCCGTTCCCGCCCTCCACCCAGGCCGCCCCCGCCAGCCGCCGGTCGATCTCGGCAAAGCCCACGCGCGCCGAGCGGACGAACAGCGGCGCGGCCACGAAGGTCTGCGCCAGCACGACCGCCGCCGTGGTGAACGGCAGGCTGACCCCGAGCAGGGCCAGTGGTTTCCCGAACAACCCCGTCCGCCCGAACGCCATCAGCAGGGCCAGCCCAGCCACCGAAGGCGGCAGGACGACCGGCAGGTCGACGAGCAGTTCGAGGAAGGTCTTGCCGGGGAACTTCCAGCGTGCCAGAACATAGGCCAGCGGCATACCCAGTGCCACTGCCAGCAATACGCTCAACGTGCTGGTGACGAGGCTCAGCCGCAGGGCGGTCAAGGCCTGGGTGGAAAGGGCGTAGGCGAAGAAGTCCGTTCCCAGGGCGCGCTGGATCAGGGACAGGATCGGCAGTCCGAA
>CAZRCR010000229.1:0-4681 GCA_964598615.1 uncultured Anaerolinea sp. | reverse complement strand
TCCCACGGCTGGACGGTTGTCTATGCCCCCTATGATGACCCGGAGATCGCGATTGTGGTCTTTCTATATAATGCTGGTGAAGGCGGACGCGTGGCGGCTCCCATCGTAAAGGATGTCATGGACGCGTATTTCGAACTAAAGGCTATTGATCTTGCCCAGGGTGCTTCCACCACTCCTTGATACAGGCTTTTGATTTGAATCGAAATCCCGCAGGCAAATTCCCTGCGGGATTTTTGATTTCGGGTACTACGGCACCTGTCTACTGGACGCGCAGGATGACCTTCCCTTCGCTCCATAATTCTTCCAGATTATAGTACTGGCGAAGTTCTTCATCAAAAAGATGCACAACGATGTCGCCGTAATCTACAATCATCCAGCCGCCTTCGGGCTTGCCCTCGATGCGGCCTTTTTTCTTGTGGGTGGTGCGGGTCTTTTCCACCACGCCGTCAGCCAGGGCGTTCAACATGCGGCTACTGGTGGCGGTGCAGACTACGAAGTAATCAGTAAAGGAAGCGATATCTTTCACGTCAAGCAGGATGATATCTTCAGCTTTCTTTTCTTCCAGGGCGTCCACAATGGTGTGGGCAAGGTCAAGCGTGTTCAGGGTTCACCTCTTCTAGGGTTTCATCGGCAGGGAATATAGCCGGGTATAGACGGATCCGCCGGGTTTCAGGTCGGATTTGAAAATATGTACTGCATTCACGGTGACGGCGCCGAGCGAACCGACCTTCGTTGCCTCCAGAGCGGTGCGTAGCTTGACGAGGTCTGCTGCCGTGCCGGATTGGTTGACCCGGCCGATTGTCAGGTGTGGGGAGAACTTGCGCTCTTCGGACGGGTATCCCAGCCGGGCGGCGGCGGCTTCCACACTGCGCTGCAGGGCGGGGAGCGCGGCCGGGGCATCGAGTCCGATCCAGAGAACGCGCGCCCGGCTTATGGTTGGGAATGCCCCAATTCTACCCACGGACATGGGAAAGGCCGCGTGGGCGGCGGCTTCTGCCTTCAGCGCTTCCGCCAGCCGTTCGAGGTTGGCAGGTGAGACATCACCCAGGAATTTGAGGGTCAGGTGGATGTTGTGCGGGGTTACCCAGCGGACAACGTGCCCGGGCAGCGCATTTCTCAGGGGAGCCGTACTTTGCTGGATGGCGTTCTGGAGCTCGGCAGGCAGCTCAACGGCGATGAACGAGCGCAGCATCATGCACTCAGGACCTTCTCCACGGCTTCCTTGAGGTCGCGGTAACCGACCGGCTTGGTCAGGTAGACCGAGGCCCCCTCGTCCATGCCCACGCGGATGTCGGCGGGCATGCTTTTGGCTGAAACCACGATCACGGGAATACCGGCCAGTTTTGGCTGGCGGCGCATGAAGCGCAACACTTCCAGCCCGGAGACATCCGGCATCATAATATCCAAAATGACGGCGGCCGGTTCTTCTTCGCCGATCATGCCCATGGCGGGCGTGCTCCCGGCGGCTTTGAGCACCCGGAAGCCGCTCACGCGCATCATTTCCGCGAACATCTCGGCGGCGTCTTGTTCGTCTTCGACAACGATAATGGTCTTCTGCGTTTTGTCTGCCATAGGTTTGTGCACCTAAAATAGCACAAGATGGATGAAATGACAAGGGCTATGGGCGCTGGCGGGCATATTCATCGGGCGTATCCAGGTCTTGCAGGATGGTCGCGTCGGCTTCCACATACTCGATCTCCCCGGCGTGCGCGCTCAAGAACTGGCGCGGCGTGACCGACCCCGGCAGCGCCATGATCTCCTCCCACAGCGGGCGCGTCGCCAGCCAGGGATGTCCGCGCCGGTTTCGGAAACTGGGGACTACCAGCGGTTTCCCGCTTTCAAGGTAGGCGGCGCGAATTTGTTCGATAGTCTCCATACGGACCTGCGGCTGGTCGCCCAGGGCGATCAGAGCCCCATCCAGGCCGGGTATTTGTGTAAGTTCCTGAATGCCGGTTTGGATGGAACTGACCATCCCACCCTGTGCATATGCCGGGTTATACACCGCGCGGACCGGGAACCTGCCAGCCAGTTCCACAACCAACTCCTCCACCAGCGGCCTGTTCCCGCCCGTGATGACGAGGATCTCGTCCACGCCTGCTGCGGCGAAGGTGGCGACAACCTGCCCGAGCACGGTCGTACCGCCCCAGGGCAGGAGCAGTTTGGGCTGTCCCATGCGGCGCGATTCCCCGGCAGCCAGCAGGATGGCCGCAATTTTATCCATCTGTCAGCCTCCGGTAATCCTCGGGCGTGTCCACATCGGCCAGCAGACTTTCGTCGTGCCAGGGCAGGTACGTGACCGGAAACTTTGAGAATATCGCCCGTCCGCCCACATCCCCGCTCAAGGACATCAGTTCCGGGAACGTGGCTCGGTCGAACAGGACCGGGTTGGCGCGTTGACCCTGCACCTGCGGCGCCACGATCGGGCTTAGGTCCAGGCTGTGACGTTCCACCAGTGCCCGCAGAACCGTCGGCGTGACCTGCGGCTGGTCAGCGAGCAGGAAGATGGCGGCCCCTTCCCGTCCTTGCCCCCCTCTGTCCCCCCATTTCTGATCTCCGAAATGGGGGGATGAAAGGGGGGTGGAAATGGGGGAGGCGTCACGGAGTGACGGAGGGGGCAGTAGTGCCTGTAAACCGGTCTGGATGGATGTGCTTTGACCGTTCTTCCAGGCCGGGTTATGGAGAATGGTCAATGGCAAGCCTTGAACGGCGGACGAAACTGGTTCGGTATTCGCCCCCGTCACAACGACCACCGGTGAAAGACCCGCGGCGAGCGCCGTCTCTGCCACTTGGCGGATGAACGGCTTGCCGTGCCAGTCCAGCAGTTGTTTGGGTTGTCCGTAACGTTTGGCTTCCCCGGCGGCGAGAATGAGCCCCGCGGTGTGTTCGAAAGTTTGCAGAGTTCCCGATTGCAGGCTTCCCACAACTACCGCGTCGAAAGCTGCCAGCAATTCCTGCGCCATTTTCCCGCCGATGGACTGCAACTCCGGCGTGTCGGCCTGGTTGAGCAAGGCCACCCGCCGCGCCGCGGCCGGGATATTCTTCAGCCCGCCCTCGGGGTGGGTGAGTACCCGCACCACTGCCTCCAGGCTGACGATTTCCCCGGCGACCAGTCCGCTCAGGCGGGCGAAGATCTCCGGGCGATGGACGTATTCTTCAGTCAGCGGTTTCCCCACGCCGGATAACCCGGCTACGACCACGACCGTGTCCACGAATGCCGGGATGACCGGTTCATGCTCCGCCGGGGCTTTGAGTGGCCGCTGACGGGAGCCGTCAGCTTCGATGAGCAGGGGGAGATCATGGTAACCGCATAATTCGCGTAACCAATATACTAAAGATTCAGGTAGGCCTGTGGTGCGGTCCCCGTTCACAGGTCCGGTGATGAGCATTACGCCTTGCAGGTGGTCTTCGAGACCGGAGAAATCCGCGGGCGTTTGCCCCATCCAGTGTGCGTCGGCCAGGCGGACCTGGTCCACGTGCAGGTGCGTGGTGGATGTTGCAATAACAGGCAGAGGGAGTTGGCGCGCCAGTTGGAAGAGTGCGGTGCTTTTGCCACCAGCGCCGGAGAAAGCTATCCCCTCCCGTCCTTGCCCCCCTCTGTCCCCCCATTTCTGAACCCCGAAATGGGGGGATGAAAAGGGGGTGGAAACGGGGGATGTGTCACGCCGTGCCCCCGAAGGGGGAAGTGACGGAGGGGGTGTAAATCGCAACGCCTGCGCGAGGTTCATGACCAGAGTTGTGACCGTATTTCCGGCCTGGACAGGATGGCTTCCAGCACGCCGCCGCCGATGGACAGGGCTTTATCGGAAACCAGGGCGCAGGTACGCGGGTCGTCGCGCGGGTCTACGTCGCCGATCTTCAGGCCGCGAGACACCGTCAGGCCGGGATGCAGCAGGCCGCGCAGGATGCCCGCGAAGGGAGCAGTTACCTGCTGTCCGCCGATCTCGGCGATGAGTTGTCCCTGTTCGACATGGCTGCCGATCTCCGTGTGGGTGACCAGCGTACCGTCAGCCGGGGCGCGCAGGACGCGTGCCGGGTCTCCATCGGGCTGACCGGTGTCCGGGTCCGGGCCGCCGCGGAAGTGGACGCGGCCCAGGGTATGCGAGCGGCGCGTTTCGATCACGGCCTGGCAGTTCTCCCCGGCGACGAATCCGGGGCCGAGTCCGATGTAGAGTTGGGGAATATAGCCGATCGGTTCGGGCGGACGTTTGGTCATGCGGGCGTCGACGATGACGGCGGGGCGCAGGGCCTGGGCCGAGGTGCAGTCGGGATCGACCAGCACAGGCACCTGCTGTTTGCCGAAAATGGACAGGATGCGCAGGGTGTCGGTGGGGTCGTCTACGCGGCGGGCGGTGAAGCCTTCGACGGTGATCTCGCCGCTGTAGACGGCTTCGCCGAAGGAGACCGTGCGCCGGACGGTGAGCGGCTCGGGCAGTTCGGTGACAGCCACGCGCAGGCCGGAACGGAGCAGGCGGATGGCGACGCCGGTGGCGAGGTCACCCCCGCCGCGAATCAAGATGATGGAGGGCATGGGGATATTAAACCACAGTTGGGACGTCGAAAACGCGGGGGGTTAGATCGGGGTGGGTTGTTGTTTTCGGCGCCCGAAATGCACCACGGTGGTCAGCCCCGCGGGGCGGGCGGCTTCCACGGCAACCTCCGGGGGCAAAGCCACCGTGCTTTT
>CAZRCR010000228.1:0-4705 GCA_964598615.1 uncultured Anaerolinea sp. | reverse complement strand
GGCGGCGACGGTTTTCTACGTAGTGGTATTCCGCCCGGTCACCTCGCAATCGGGACCGGTGGGCGCGGCGCTGGTTACGCTGCCGGACGTTTTGGCAGGTTTCTTCTTCGGGATTCGCAGCGGTCTGGCGGCCGGGGTGCTGGGAGTCATTCTCAGCACCACGCTCCTGTCCCTTTCCCATGGCGGCAGTTGGTTCGCCTGGCTGGTGACCGGCTGGCCGGGGAACGTGCTCGTCCTGGCGACGGGGTACGTGGGCGGCCTGGTCAGCCATGCCGTGAAGGAACGCTTCCAGGCCCAGGAAACCCTCACCTCCCGGGAACGGTTCCTGTCCTTGATTGCCATGATCACCCGGGAGATGCTGGAACAACACAAACGGGTGGATGCCCATTATCAACTGATCGCCCACCTGACCAACCTGTTCGTCGGCGATTATGGCTACCTGCTCTCCTGGGATGAAGCCGCCGGGCAGGCGAAGGTTCTGGCGGCGACCCGTCCGCACAAAGGGACGGCTGATTTCACCCTGACCGTGGAAGAAGCGAACGTTGTGGAAGCGGTCATACACGAGGGGCGTCCCCTGGTCATCGCGGATGTCCAGGATTCTCCTTTTGTGATCGATCCGGCCTCTTATCGGGGGCCGGCTTCGGCCCAATCCGCGCTGGTCCTCCCGCTCAGTGTGGGAAATTTCAAGTTCGGGGTTGCCATCATTGCCTTCGATACCCGCCGCCGTTTCAGCCATGAAGAATTGACCTATGCCGAATTGGCGAGCAGCCAGATCGCGCTGGCGATCTGGACCACCCAGCAAAACGCAAAGATGACCAAGAAGTTCAAGGAAGCGGTTACGCTGGCCAACATCGAACGCATCCTGAGCGAAACCGAACAGGTTGGCCTGGAGACCATCCTGCAGACCATTGTCGACTCGGCCAAGGAATTGATCCCCGGGGCGCAGTATGCGGTCCTGCATATCCTGGATGCCGAACAACAGGTCCTGGTGCCCAGCGCCGTGTCCGGGTTCAAGGACAAGGCCAAGATCAAATCCAAATTCCACATGCGTTTGGGGGAGGGGATTGCCGGGCAGGCCGTGGCGAGGCGCGAGATCATCAGCGTGCCCGACACGCACAAGGACGAGCGCTTCATGGGGCAGACCATGCCCGCCCGCTACCGGTCCCTGCTGGTGGCCCCCATCCAGAGCAACGACCGGTGTGTGGGCACCATCAGCATCCAGAGCGAAAAGCCCCATGTCTTTACCGAAGACGAAAGCCAGCTCCTGGGTTCCCTGGGGACGCAGGCCGCCATCGCCATCGAGAACTCCAGCCTGTTCGAAACCACGCAGCGGAACTTGAAGGAGATCAACGCGCTGTACCTGATCAGCCGGAACCTGGCAGCCTCGCTCGACCCCGATGAACTGATGAAGACGGTGGTCAACCTCCTGGCAGACGGCTTCGGGTACTACTTCGTGCAGATCTTTACCGTCGACCCCGAAACGGGCGACCTCGTTTTACGCCAGGGGAGCGGCGGGATCGGGGAAGAGTTGAAAGAACGGCGGCACCGTTTGCCGGTCGGGTCCGGGATCGTCGGTCACGTTGCCGAGACCCTGGAGGCCTTTGTCACGAACGACGCCGAGAATGTGGTGTTCTTCATCCGCAACGAGCTTCTGCCCGATACGAATTCCGAAATGACGATCCCGATCAAGGTGGAAGGCCAGCTCCTGGGCATCCTGGATATCCAGCAGAATCCCCCGGCTGTTCTGACCCAGCGCGACTTGCAGTTGAGCACAAGTGTGGCGGACCAACTGGCGGTCGTTTTGCAGAAAGCCAACCTGTATACGGAATTACAATCCGCTTTGAACCAGGAAAAGATGACCCGTTCGCAGTTGGTGCAAAGTGAGCGGCTGGCCGTGGTGGGGCGCCTGCTCGCCTCCGTCTCGCATGAGTTGAACAACCCGTTGCAGGCCATCCAGAACGTTCTTTTCCTTCTGCAACGGGAAAACCTTTCGGAGCAGGGACGCCAGGATATGGAATTGATCCTTTCCGAGACCGAACGGATGGCCGGGATGATCGACCGGCTGCGTTCCACGTATCGCCCCACACGGTCGGAGGATTTCCAGCCTGCCCAACTCAACCGGATCATCGAGGATGTCCATGCCCTGACCGCCACCCACCTGCGCCACCAGGATGTCCGCTTCGAGTTCCTGCCGGACCGGGATTTACCCCAGATCGCCTGCATTCCCGAACAGATAAAACAAGTGGTTCTGAACCTGGTGATGAATGCGGTGGAGGCCATGCCCTCGGGCGGGACGATCAAGGTCATTACCCAAACGGCAGGGGAAAACCAGGTGCTTTTCCAGGTCAGTGATACCGGTGTGGGCATTGCCCCGGATGTGCTCCCGCATATCTTCGAGCCTTTTATTACCAACAAGGAGATGGGGACGGGCCTGGGGTTGACGATCACATACGATATCATCCAACGGCATCGGGGCGTGATCAGGGCCGAGAATAATCCGAAGCGCGGCGCCACGTTCACGGTCTGGCTGCCCCAGGAGGAGGTCAGGGAATGAGCCTTTCGGGACATGTGTTGATCATCGATGATGAGTTGGCCTTGCGCCAGACGCTGGCGCGTATTCTCCAGCGTTCCGGGCTTGAAGTGACCACTGCCGAAAACGGGGAACAGGGGCTTGCCTACCTGCGCACGATGGGCTTTGACCTGGTCTACATGGATATTCGTATGCCCGGCCTGGCCGGGCTGGACGTGCTCAAGATCGTCCAGAGCCAATACCCGGACCTCCCCGTGATCCTTTTTACCGCCCAGCCGGATGTAAACTCGGCGGTCGAGGCGCTGCGCCTGGGAGCCACGGATTACCTTTTGAAACCGCTCAAACCGGATGTGATCCTGCAAAAGACGGAAGCCATCCTGGTAACGCGCCAAAAGGAACGCCGCAAGAAGGAGATCGTGGCGCAAATCGATGCCTTGCAAAAGGAACTCAAGAGTCTGGATACCGGAACCCCGCCGGAAGAACCGCTGGCGGCATCTGTTCCGGCTAACGACCGTTTTCTCAAGCGCGGCGCGTTGGTGCTCGACCTGCATACCCGCCGCCTGACCATCGGCGAGCGGGTGGTCAACCTGCCGCCGACCTCGTTCGATTACCTGCTCGTGCTGGCGCGCCACGCACCCGACCTTGTGAATTACCAGACCCTGGTGGCCGAGGCGCAAGGCTACCAGGCGGAGGCGCGCGAAGCCCAGGAATTGACGAAATGGCATATCCATCATATCCGGCAGGCCATCGAGCCGGATGTGCGCAATCCCATCTACCTGATCAACGTCCGCGGGACCGGTTACCGGCTGGTGACAGACTGAACCTCGATACAGCTTCGCGTTCTTCTGGAAATGGCCTCCCGGTTCAGGGTCCCGCGGGACCCCGAACCGGGTGATCGTTCTCCCAACTTTCGACAACTTTTACAGGCACATCACCATCTGCTGCACAGGCGAATTTCGGGGAAAATAGTAGCGATGGAAACCTCAAATCCTCCCGCCACTGATTCTCCTGTCCGCATCCTGATTGTGGATGATCATCCCAATACGGCTGCCACGCTGGCCCGCGCCGTTTCCCAGGTGAAGGATGGAATCGAAGTCCTTTCTGCCGATAGCGGTGAACGCGCTCTGGCGCTTGCCCAGGAAAAAGCGGCCGACCTGCTCATTACCGACATGATGATGCCGGGAATGAATGGCCTGGAACTGATCGAAAAGCTCAATTCGATCCCGGGTGGGCGGCCTTCTTACACGGTCCTGATCACGGCCTACGATGTCCCCGGCCTGCGTGAAACGGCCCGGCGTCTGAAGGTCAACGAGGTGATCATCAAGCCCATCCGCCCGGAGCGCATCTGCCAGATCGCGGCAACGGCGCTGGGTACGTTGGGGAGTGCTGACGCTGCCCCCATTGTGGAAGAAGTCAAGCAGAAGGCCAAGATCTTGATCACCGACGACCTGCCGGATAATGTGGCCTTGCTTTCCCGATATTTGCAGAGCGAGGGGTATCTCTGTATCACAGCATCCAATGGCATCGAAGCGCTGGCGAAAACGCGTTCGGATATGCCCGATCTGGTGCTCCTGGACATCAACATGCCCGGCAAGGATGGCTTCGAGACTTTGCAGGAAATCCGCACCGACCCGGCCATCGGTCATATCCCGGTCATCTTCCTGACAGCGCGTATGGAGCCGATGGATATGCAGTCCGCTCTCAACATGGGCGCGGATGATTATGTGACCAAACCCTTCGACCGGCGCGAACTGTTGGCCCGTATCCGGACCCGCTTACGGGTCAAGGAAGCGGAAGATGTGATGCGCCGCCGCAACAAGGAACTCAACCTGCTCCCCGAGATCGGCAAGGAACTCAGCGCCCGTCTCGATATCGATGAACTGGGGGATATCGTGCTTCGCCGTACCACGGAAGCCATGGGAGCGCTGCTCGGCCATATGGCTCTTTTGAAGCCGGATGGTTCCCTTCAGAAAACTTATCACTTTATTGCCTTATCTTCGGTATCCCTCAAGGGGGAAGCCAAGCTCCCCTCGCTCAAGACTCTTCTGGCGCAGATAAAAGAAACACGGCAGGGGATCACCATCAACGATACCCATACCGACACGCGCTGGCCGGCTTCTGCCGATGATCCCACCCGTTCGGTCGTCATCGCCCCCATGTTCGGGCGCTATGATT
>CAZRCR010000227.1:0-4715 GCA_964598615.1 uncultured Anaerolinea sp. | reverse complement strand
GGTTGGGGTCGCGGGGGATGTGGGTGACCCACAGGTACCGGAGCGCATCGTCAGCGAGGCAGTGAAAGCGTTGGGCGGCCTGGATATTCTCGTCTGCAACGCCGGAGGGCCGCCCGCCGGGGCGTTCGAGTCGTTCGACGAAGCGACCTGGCAGAAGGCCATCGACCTGTCGCTGATGAGCCACGTGCGCCTGATCCGCGCCGCCCTGCCGCATTTGAAGCAATCCCGATCCGCCAGCGTGTTGACCGTCACCTCGTACTCGGTCAAGCAGCCCATCCCCAATCTGGTGCTTTCCAACTCTATCCGTGCCGCCACCGTCGGGCTGACCAAGTCACTGGCGCTCGAACTGGGGGCGGCGGGTATTCGCTTCAACTCCATCCTGCCCGGCTGGACCGAGACCGAGCGCGTCACAGAGTTGATGTCGTTCCGGGCGCGGCAGAACGGCACGACGGTCGAGCAGGAGATCGCCAAACAGTCGGAGAGCAGTCCGCTCGGGCGGATGGGAACGCCCGAAGAGTTCGCCAATGCGGCCGCGTTCCTCGTCTCTCCGGCGGCGAGTTACATTACCGGTGTCATGCTGACCGTGGACGGCGGCATGTACAAAGGAACACTCTAATTTATCCGTAGAAAGAGGAAACCATGAACACTTGCCTGAACTGTGAAAAATCTGAGCAACAAGTTCCCCTGCTGCACCTGCGTTTCCAGGGTGCGGACGAGTACATCTGCGCCCAGTGCTTGCCGCTGCTCATCCACAAACCGGAGAAACTGGCCGAAAAACTGCCCGGGATGGAGATCGTCAAACCGGCCGAACATTGATCGTACCTGCAACCGATATAAATAAAAAGGCCGCAGTCAAAACTGCGGCCTTGGCCTTTAATCTCCCGAAATGGCATCCGGCAGTTCGGTTTCGATGTCCCGGATATGTCGGTTCAGGTAGGCGATGACACTGACCGTCACTCCTGCCAGACTGGCGATGACGAACATCAAGCCGATGCCGCGTCCCGGCCCGGTGCCGATGATGGCGCCGATGAACGTATCGGCCAGCGCACCGCCGTCTTTCATGAGCGGCTCGAACACACGGTCAGCCAGCGGGCCGGAGATCAGGTAGGCGAGCGGCATCATGGATTGCGAGATCATCGAGCGGACGGAGAAGACGCGTCCCTGCATTTCAGGCGGTACCTTTGATTGCCAGATGGCCATACTTGTGCCCGATGCGAGCGGGACAAAGAAGAGCAGGATGAACAGGCCTGTACCCGGGAAGATCGGACTGGCGCCCAGGCCGGCCACGCCCAGCCCGATGATGGCCAAGGTAATGAAGCCGATCACTTTGGGGATACGGAATGTCTTCGGTCCGCCCCAGGTGGACATGAGCAACCCGCCTCCCAGCATTCCCACGCCCATAGCGGTCTGGATGCTGCCGAGGATGCTGGCGGAATGGACAGCCAGGATCATCGGGGTGGTGAGCACCGAGACGGCATTGAGCAGGAAGTTGACCATGGCATAATAGAGCAGCAGACCCAGCAGCCCGCTGCGCGTGGACACGAATTGCCAGCCTTTCACGAAGTCGCTGAAGACATTTCCCTTTTTGCCATCGTTCTCAATACTGGCTTTTGGTTGTGGGATGCGGATGATGAAAAGCGGTGTGACGGCAATGAAGAAGGTGGTCAGGTCGATCAGGATGATGCCTTTCAGCCCAATGGCTACGAACAGGATTCCTGCCACGAGGGGCGTGACAACGGAACCGATGGCCTGCCCGGTCTGGATCATGCCGTTGGCACGCGCAAAATCCTTTTTGGGGACGAGCATGGTGATGGATGCCATGTAAGCAGGACCCTGGAAGGCAGAGAATATCGAGGAGAAAACCACGATGATGTAGATATGCCAGACCTGCAGATTGCCAAAGAAAAGCAGCAGGGCGATGGCTACCGTTCCCAGGGCAGCCCCGGTATCGGCCAGGATCATGATGAGACGCCGGTTCCACCGGTCCGCCAGGGAACCGGCAAACGGCATCATTAGAATGCCCGGCAGGCTGCCGAATAGCACGGTCAGTGCGAACGGGGTGGCTTTCCCGGTTTGCTGGTAGATCCAGACGCCCAGGGCGAAACTGGAGAGACCCGAGCCGAGGATGGAGAAAAGCTGTCCAAGCCAGATCAGGAAAAAGGTCCGCATGCCGGAGCGGGTGGGGGTGGACTCAGCGGGAGAAGTGGTTTCAGTCATTCTTTTTACTTTCTTCGTAGTAGAAATTCGGATAGAAGGCAACTGCCATCCCATAGGTCATCGCCTTCGGTGTTCCGTTCGGGACCTCGAGCCTGCCAAACTCTTCCAGCAGGGCTTTGACCCGCTCGGCGAACTCTTCGGCGCGCTCGTCGGGGATATAGCGCACATCCCGGTTGATGACCACCCGGCGGGGAGTTTCTGCCGCGCCTTGCTCGATCTGGTGGTAACGAGCCTGGAGGCTGCGCAGCATATCCTCACGGGTGGTGTCGAGCGTGGATGTGATCAGGTTATAGACGCTGTCCTTACCTTCGTCGGTGACGGTGTTCATCAGTGCCGGGGCGATATCGAGTTGGGTCGCGGTTGCCTGGAAGGTCTTTTCGAGCAGGTTGGCCACCTGGCGCGTTTCGGCCACACGGATGAAGCCGAACTTTTCCAGCATGTTGAAGTGATAATAGAGCTTGCTGGGGGCCAGACCCAGACGGTCGGCCACCTGTTTGACCGTGAGTGGTTCGATGGCGAGCGCTTCCAGGATCTGGGCGCGCAGGGGGTCGGCGATCACTTTCAGGGTTTCCCGGTCTTTGATCTGGAACACGTTCATGACAGGTTCAGGAGTCATTTTATTTTCCTCTATCATTAAAATATTTTTTAACGATAGATTTATTTTATTTCTATATGCCCTGCCTGTCAAGAGAAGCGACAGGAGCCGGGATGTCGGTTTGACTTGTCAATTTTCCTGTGGTAAACTCCCGACACAACCTAATAGCCCCCAGCGGCAACTCTTATCCAGAGAGGCGGAGGGACCGGCCCGATGAAGCCTCGGCAACCCCATGAGCGCGTGGAAGGTGCCAAATCCGGCAGTAGGGACAGCCTTGTGGCTGTCCGGAATCTGGTAGATGAGAGGGCAGCCGTGCTTAATGCGCAATTGCCCTTTCGTTCCGGAGGGGCAATTTCATTTTAGAAAGGGAAACCTATGACCACAACCTTCATGTCGTCCCCCAAACTGCTCTTCACCTCCGAGTCGGTGACCGAGGGACACCCGGACAAAGTCTGCGACCAGATCGCCGACTCTGTCCTCGACGCCTGCTTCGAGCAGGACCAGATGAGCCGCGTGGCCTGCGAAGTGGCCACCAAGACCGGCTTCGTGATGCTCCTGGGCGAGATCACCACCAAGGCCTTCGTCAACTTCGACGAACTCGCTCGCAAGGTCATCAAGGAGATCGGTTACGACGACAGCGCCAAAGGTTTCGACGGCAATACCTGCGGCGTGCTCTCTGCCATTGCCAGCCAGAGCCCCGACATCGACATGGGCGTCAGCCAGTCCTTCGAGGCCAAAGGCGGCCAAAAGGATGCCATCGACCTGATCGGCGCTGGTGACCAGGGTATGATGTTCGGCTATGCCTGCAACGAGACCGAACAGTTGATGCCGATGCCCATTTACCTGGCTCACAAACTGACCCGCCGCCTGTCCGAGGTTCGCAAGGCAGGGACCCTGCCCTGGCTGCGCCCGGATGGCAAATCCCAGGTCACAATCGAGTATGAATACGGCAAGCCCAAGCGCATCGATACCGTGCTCATCTCCACCCAGCATTCGCCGGACGTTTCCCACGCCGAGATCGAAGAAGGCGTGATGGAACACGTCATTGTCCCGACCCTGCCCGAGGGCATGGCCGACAAGAACCTGAAGGTCTATGTCAACCCGACCGGACGCTTCGTCATCGGCGGCCCGATGGGCGATGCCGGTGTGACCGGGCGCAAGATCATCGTCGACACCTACGGCGGCATGGGCCGTCACGGCGGCGGCGCTTTCTCCGGCAAGGACCCGACCAAGGTGGACCGTTCGGCAGCCTATGCGGCTCGCTGGGCGGCCAAGAATGTGGTCGCTGCGGGTCTGGCTGACCGGGTCGAGATCCAGGTGGCGTATGCCATCGGTGTGGCGCACCCGCTCTCGGTCAACGTGGAAACCTTCGGGACCGGGAAAATTGCCGACGAGAAGATCGGCCAGCTCATCCTCGAGCACTTCGACCTGCGCCCCGGCGCCATCATCCGTGATCTGAACCTGCGCCGCCCGATCTACCGCAAGACGGCCGCTTACGGTCACTTTGGCCGCGATGACGTCCAGTTCCCGTGGGAAGACACCAGCAAGGCTGCTGCTCTGAAGAAAGCTGCCGGACTTTAATCTGCTGGTTTGAATTTCGAACGGACTGTCCCAAGGACAGTCCGTTTTTGATTCCCAAAATGTGACCCAAGTCACAAACAACGCTATGAAAATGCGGTAAATTAAAGACACATTAATTCCATGAGGAACCCTATGTCATCCAAATGGCCTCTCATCATCGGGATCGTGGTTTTCCTGGCGGCGCTGGGTGTTTTTGCCTGGGCCACCGACGCGCCTGCCTATATGGGTCACGAACCGGACACTTGCAATAACTGCCACGTGATGGACGCACAGTACGAGAACTGGTTCCATGCCCCGCATCGGGAGTGGGCCACCTGCGCTG
>CAZRCR010000226.1:0-4716 GCA_964598615.1 uncultured Anaerolinea sp. | reverse complement strand
TTCGACGATGACAATATCACCTTGCAGAAAAGGATTTTGTTCCAAGGATTGACGGATGGCTGTGTGATGGACTTTCTCCGGGAAAAAAACAACGTGTCCGAGGCCGCTTTCCCCGCTATCGGCTTTGACGACACATGCCTCGCCTTTATTTAGAAACCATTCCACTGCTTCGGTTGCATAAGATACATTCTCGCAAACGAAGCCGCGCGGAAAAACGTTCTCTCCAGGAATGCAAGTGGAAACGATGTTGCGAAATCCGGCTTTGGTGTCCACATCATCTCGCAGCCAAAGATTTTCGGGAAGTGGACTTTCTGGCAAGAGAACCGTCAGCCCAAAACGGTTACGCAATACGTCAGCCAGTTTCAGGAATTCGATTGTTGTAGCATAGGGGATCAGGTACAGGGTCCGCGCTGCTCCGGCATAATCCACAATCCGGGTCATCGATTTCGGATCGTTGAGAATGTTAAGAGAAAGCTGGTGGGTGGGATGTGCGGGAGCAATCACTTCAGTACCTGGATAACCCCAGCGCTTGGCTACAGTGCTTATTCCAGGGGATGCGGCAGTGACAAAGAGCAATTTTGGATCGCCAAGCCAGAACAAGCCGCGATCGCCGCGATATTTGCGTTTTTGGAAAATTTCCGGATCAGGAGCGCGCTGCAGGAACTTGAAGAAAGTCTCAAGATTATTGTAAATCGCTACGATGGGTATTGTCTGTGCGCGCTCCTGCATGGGTTCTCCAAGAGGGAATCACCCTTGCCCGCTGCGTCGTTTACGCATGTTCTGAGCTTTGGTTTGCAGGTCGCGGAAGAAATCGGTATCGGCAATCTCATTGACCTGCCTCTGCTTTTTAGCCTCATCGATCTCAATACGCAGGGTCTCCACTTGGCGGCGCAAGTTTTGCTCGCGTTGATAAACTTTGTCTGCCATAATCGCAAAGACGTCAGCCAACCGAACGATTTCATCCTTGAAGAAAGTGGATGATTGGTACTGACTCATATCCTGGTTATAGTCGCCTTCGCCCAAATTCTCGGCTGAGATGGTTAGTTTTTGGATAGGCCGCGTCAGGGTAAGGGAAATAAAGAAAACCAACAGGAACAGACCAACGTTTGCAACAACAAATGCCACGATGATACGGCTTCGAATGGCATCCTGGACATCTTTCACATAATCAGCTTCAAAGTCGATGCCAACGGCGCCAACGTTCTCCCCGGCCGAGTTCTTGACCGGAGTATAAGCCGAAAGCCACTGGCCCCATTCATCAGTATAGGTGTTGAACTCTCCGTTGTCATCAAGACGGCGTGTCAGCTCATTTAGGCCGTTGTAGGAACGTTTGCTGGTTCGAGTGAACAGGAAGGGAGTGGCTTTGGATGGGTCGTATCGTGCCCACAGGTCCGCAATGTAAGTGATTTCCCGTTCGCCAGATGCTTTTACATACAAGTAAGGCCAAGCGCGCGGCTCGATATTGTGGATGATCTGGAGCTGATCCATCAGTTCCTGGTAACGCGGATCGTCGGAGAAACCTGTGGGCGTTCCTTCTCCATAATCGGCCAAAGCTTCTGCACGCAGAGTCTCGAGGTCTGGGCTTTCGTTTTCCTCAGCATTGGAAACTTCCAACCATGCTTCTCCGGCGGCGTTGGGCGTGCCATCCTGAGCGAGTGACGCCAATGTATCTCCATCGACTACCATGGAGGCCCCCTCCAACGTGGAGAGCAGGTCATCTTGAATTCGGTTGAGGGCCTGCTGGGTAGAAAAATTCAGAAACCAGATAAATGCCGCTGCGAAGAATACGCTGAAGAGCACCGTGAAACCGATTAGAAGTTTCCAGCGCAGGCTGAAGAAAATAGCGTTTTTCCCTTTCTCAAGCTGCCCCTTTTTTGCCGTCTTTTTATGTTTTGCCATGTTGCACTCCTCCGGTTCCACCGGTATTTATAAGGTCATAATTTCGAGATTTTGCTGACTATAGAATCAGAAACCCGTTGACGGCGCTTGAGTCGCCAGTTCAACAGGCTGCTTTCGTACACTTTCCCCATTTTCAAAATTGCCCAAAGTGCGAATGCACCGCAAGCCCAGGAAATGGACAGGTAGACCAAATGCAGATCGTGCCCGGTCCATACTCCAATCTGGACAATGATACCGGTTATAACGCAAGCCAGCATTGTGCCAATTGCCGGGAGGTAATTGTCGATGAACGTGCTGACGCGACCGCGCCGTTCCTCCGGTACCAGGGATTGAATGGATTTGCGCCCGGATTCATCCACCGTTTCTCGGACAAGTTTGACGCCTATCATGGCAGCGACAATCGTCCATAAACTGGCCGATATGAGCGAACCGCCTGCTCCCAGCAGGATGACGAGCGGGAAAAACAGAAAAATGTTCTTGACCTGGATGCGGTTGAGCAGTTTCCCGGTGATGAAAGTTTGGACGCCGAATCCAAGCAGGGTGGCTGCCAGTCGGTAAATGCTGTAAAAAGTTTGATAGGCCGCTTTCCCCACAAAGGCGGTGTCGGTCACCACCAGGAAACGGAATTCGATAATGGTATCGGCAACTGCCAGGGCAACAATCGCCATCATCAGGAAACGGAATGAGTTCACGCCATTGACGAAATCCCAGCCCTCGGTAAGCGTTTCCCGAACGGTCTCCGTTTGCTGAATGGTGGGACGTACTTTGACTTTTCGCAGGCCGATCACTATCAGCAGAAAACCGACGATGTAAATCGCGGCATTGAAAATCAGGATTTCCTCAGACTGGATCGAAAACCGGGTAAAGAGTTTGGGAGAAATCCCGGCAACGGCAATGCCGGCCAGTTTGCCGATGAAACTCCAACTGGCAATAAGCGGGAACAGCCGCTGGGCTTGGGTGAAACTGAAGATATCGTTGGCGAGCACCCAGAAGATCATGGGGAAGAGCACCAACTGCTGCTCTGCGATCAAGTACATGACCGTATAGTTCAGCCAGCCTGGCGTGCCTGCGGCAAACATTAGCCGGAGAATCACAAAAATGAGGGCAAATGCCAGACTGATCCATGCCATGAGTTGAATGCGGTTGAACCTGTCGACGATAAGGCTTTGCAGACCGCCTACGAGCAGGATCAGGGCATAATCGATACCCATGACCAGCAACATCGAATTGACATTGCTGCTGTCCAGAAAGCCGCTGATCGCTACAATCCCCGAGACTTGGCGTGCCAGGGAGTTTCCGAATAACAGAAATCCCAACGCGAAGACAAGCCAAGCTTCGCGAGGCTTGATCTTCAATATGCGTTGTAGGAATTTTGGATTTTCTGACGCCGAATCAGTCATGGAGCAACGCCACGACGCCTTTCAGTCCGCGCGTAACAGGGTTATCTGGATAGCGCAGCGAGAAGATGCCTGAACTGGCCAGGGTCATCATCTCATCGGAGTGTGGCAAAACGGCAGCGACTTTGCAATTGTAGATTTGCTCCACGCGTGAGCGAACATCGTCCTGGTCGAGCACTTGGGGAACTTTGTTGACGATCAACAGCATGTTTGGAACATCGAGCTTGCGCGCCACTTCCACGGTTACGGATGTACCCTGATAGTCCTGTTGGTCAGGGCGCATGATGATGATGAGCAGGTCCGAAATGGCAATCGAAAGCAGGGTCTCTTCGTTTAGGCCAGGGTGTGTGTCGATCAACAGCATATCCAATTCGAGGCTGGATACGAGGCTCTGGAAGCCGTCATTGAGCAGGCCGGCGTCATAACCCTCGCGCATGATCCGGGCGATCTCGCTGGCTTTGATGCTGGATGGGATCAGGTAGATCTGGCCTTTGATATCGGCACCCACGTGCCCGGTCACATCGTAGGCGCAATCCTTGATTCCGCATTTCCCCCACAGATAGTCGTTCAAAGAATGGTTCATTTCGGTTTCATCGAGGTTGAATAATACATGGATGCCAGGAGACTGGATATCGGTATCGACGACCCCGACCCTCAGACCTTCCTGGGCTAGCAAGGCTGCAAGGTTGGCAGTGGTGTTGGATTTACCCGTTCCCCCGCGGAATGAATGCACTGAGACAATCATATGACCTCTCTCTCGTTTGGGATGTTACGATTATAGTAATGATGGCATTGCACGTCAAACGGAATCTGGCATGAATTCCATGAATTCTACTGTGACAGATAGTGGTTTTGGAGTATGATTGCTCGACAGGAGCGAATCATGTCGGATGAATTGGCCAAACAACTTCAGAAGATACCCATGTTCCATGACTTGCCGGAACATGAACTTGCCAGCTTGGCTCAGAAAGTTGTCGAGCGGTGCTATGAACCTGGTGAAGCTCTGATGCGCAAAGGAGAGCAGGGGAATTCCCTTTTTCTCGTTGTGAGTGGGGCGGTCAAGATTGTCAGTGTTAGTGCACAGGGGGAGGAATTGATTCTCAATCAGTGCGGAGCCGGGGAAACGATCGGCGAAATGTCTCTGATCGACCAGTCACCGCGCTCGGCCACCGCCATCGCCACCGCTCCCACCCGGACCCTGGAACTGAGTCATGCGGCCTTTACCGAGGCACTCAAACAACGCCCGGAACTATCTTTTACTCTCATCAAGAGCATGTCTTCGCGTTTACGCTTTGCGACGACCTATATCGAGAAGGCTATCGACTGGAGCCGTCATATTGCGCAGGGTGACTACTCCCAAACCATTGCAGACCTGAAAACCGACCAGTCCGTTTCCGATAAGAGGACTGCTGATGAGCAC
>CAZRCR010000225.1:0-4716 GCA_964598615.1 uncultured Anaerolinea sp. | reverse complement strand
GGAATGGACGGGACGACCGGGATGATGTAACTCGCCAGCCCGAGCGCCGAGCCGATGAGCATCTTGATACCCCATTTTTCGCCCTTGAATGGAAAAAAGACTGCTTTTTTGACGCCTTCGAGTGATGCTGTGGATGCCATATCTACCCTCCGTGGAATGTTTTGGCGATTATATCAGAGTGCAAATTTTGTTTGGGGATGGTGGTACTTTCTGGTGAAACAACATCGTAGATTTTTGTCGTGTTCGCGTATAATTGAGGGGAGATGGGTAATATAAGATGCGCTAATAGCGAGTAACTATTTTCTTTGGATATCGCCAGATCAGAACAACTCTTCGATGGTTATTCTTACGTTCTGCCAATCATTGTATTGGCATAGTGAGTATTCTTCTATGGCTGGCTATGGCTGTACAGGACCGTAGTTTTTCAGCAAAATATACTTGCTATAAGTTAACTGACGGAATTAGAAACCCAAGTGCCTCAGTGCGGCACTAAAAAATATCACATATATAAAATTTGCAAATAAAACTGTAGCATATAGGGTTTGCCATGAAAACGAAAATACTATTTTTAATTCTCGGCGGAACATTACTTGTGAGTTGCTCGACTTTTTTTCATAACACCATCTCTGAAGATATCAGAACACCAACACCTTCCATGTCCATTACGCCTACTGAGCCGTTAGATTCTTCTTTAAGAGAATTTTGCCCATCTATTACAACTGATACTCCAGTGAACATCCCACAATTTGATGGGGCAATTTTGTTGTGGAACTACGAGCCACATGATACTTCGTTAAGTCTTATAGATACCAATACATGGCTTGAACACATTTTTCCTCAACTTGAAAATTATGATGTGACTCAAGTATCAGTCTCGCCAAGTAGGCACTTTATAGCGTATGAAATAGGTCTATTAGATAGCGATTATAGTTGGATTGATAGGAAATTAATGATTACAACCGCTAGCGGTTCCTTGATAAAAATAGTTGATGAAGATGAAACATGGCAAGAATTTGTTTGGTTAGATGAAAACCAATTACTAATTCAAAACAAAAGTGTTTTAAATTCTGCTTGGCCTTACGTTGTTTTAAACCCCTTTACCGATGAAAGGCGAGATCTTATCCCTAATTTTCCATCTGTAATGTCATATTTTCTCTACCCCGACTGGGGATTTTATTCTGTTGGTTATTCTTTATATAATCCGACGCTCACAAGAGTGGCATATACACAAAATGCAACACTTACTATATGGGATTTATCGTCTGCAAGTGAAGTTGCGCAGTTTTCTGAAGAGGCTGACGGCGGCATATTACCCGAGCCATCTCCTGATGGAATGGGATTTGCAATTATTAAACAACAAAATTATCCCGAAAATTTTTCTTATGCTGACGTTCTTTATCACGCCGACGATTTTTTTTACATTACTTGGGATGGGCAACGTTCTAGATTGTCTTACCTTGCCAATTATTATTCCTCGATTTCAATTCGTAATTATAGTTGGTCTCCTGATGGGAATAAAATTGCGTTTTGGATGTCAAATGACGAAAAGATCCCATTTGATAGCTATCGACTCGGTATTCTTGATATAAAAACAGGTGATGTAATCGCATTTTGTTATCTTGGGAATCCATTTGTTGATGATAAAAATGTTACTAGCATTATTGCTCCACTTTGGTCACCTAACGGAAAACAAGTGCTGATTCAGGTAATGGATCTCAATGTTGAAAATCAAACATTAACATATATGATTGATGTTAATAACAATACGATTTATGTGGTTGCTAAAAATCTTGAACCAAGCGGATGGGTGGCTACAAATCCTTAGTACTACACTGGTCGCGTCCTGTTCAAAACAGGAAAGTTCCGAATAAAGGGGCTGCCCAGCTTACTTCTTGGACAGCCCCTTGTTATTTCTCCAACCAATTTACGATCAACCCCACCGCCTCCGGCAGCAGCGCGGACGTCCGCTCGGAGAGTTCACGTTCGAACTCGAACTGGTAGCCGCGCACCGAGACCAGTACCGCCTCGGGCGCTTTTCCGTGGAGCGTTTTGCACATGGAAAGCAGTGTCTGGGGTGTCAGGTGATGGGTGAAGGGGGAGCGCTGGAATTCGCTTTCCACCGCGATCATCCGCACCGGGACCGGGATATTGCCGGTATGCGCGTCGACGAAACATACCCGGTCATAGGCGGCGATCTCTTCCGCCATTTCGGGGGTCAGTTGCAAGTGGAAGGCGAAGTCGATCCGGTCGTTGACCGGGAACTCGTCTTCGTAGGAATCAGGGACCGGGAGGCTGAGGCGCTTTGCCACGGCACACAGAATGTGCCAGGCCACGCCGTCATCTTCCCGGTCCGGGTTGCCGTATCCGAGGAGCAGGGTCCGGTTCAAGGTCTGTTTACCGCCCGTAACCCGTCCCCATGATGTAGTTCTCGAGTTCGGTGATGGTGTTCTCAGCCTCGTCCTTCATGGCGCGGACAACGTCGCCGATGGAGATGATGCCGATGATGTGGGCCTTGGAAACCACGGGCAGGTGACGGATGCGGTACTTGGTCATCAGTTCCATGCACTGCTGGATGGAGGTCTCGGGTTTGACGGAGATCATTTCCTGGGTCATCACGTCTTTGACGATGGTGTTCTTGGCGCAGATGCCTTTGAGTTCGCCATCGCGGGCGTAGTCACGTTCGGTGAAGATGCCGACGAAGCGGTCGCCGTCTGATACCAATACTGCCCCGGTGTCAGCGTCGGCCATCACCTGGAGGGCCTGCAGGACTGTATCGCCAACGGCGACGGAGTAGATGTTTTCGTTCTGCTTTTCTTCCAATAGCTTGCGGACGGTTGACATGGCATGACTCCTTTTGGTTTGGGTGACAGAATTTATAACATTAACTTGAACAATATTTTACTTCAATTTTTGCCTTGAACGAATAGTGCGTCGCCCCAATTGGAAGGTGCGACGCACTAAGTTTTTGGATCAATCGCGCTGCAACGTGCGGACCAGTTCGCCGTCTGGCCCGACGATCTGGACCTGGATCGGCATCTGACCGATGGCGTGCGTGGAGCACGACAGGCAGGGATCGTAGGCCCGGATGGCCGCTTCGACCCGATTCAACATGCCCTCGGTCACATCCGGCCCGTGGACGTAGGTCTTGGCGACACTGTCTACGGCGTTGCTCATCGCCCAGTTGTTGTGGCCGGTGGAGACGATCAGGTTCACCTTCAGGAGCTGGCCGTTCTCGTCGGCGGTGTAGTCGTGGATCAGGGTGCCGCGCGGGGCTTCGATTACGCCCACGCCGTGGCCGTTGTAGTTCTTGCGGGTGTTGAGGATGTCGGTGCTCAGGATGTCCTTATCCTCGCACAGCACACGCACGCGCTCGGCCGCAAAGACGGCTTCGATCAGGCGGGCGTAGTGATAGTAGAGCGTGTTCTCGACCGGTTTTCCGCCATTGAGCGCCTTGAAGACCTTGAGTTCCTCGTTGGCGATGGGGGTGTCGATCTGCTCGGAAGCGTTCAGGCGTCCCAGCGGGCCAACACGGTATACGCCCTGCGGGTATCCCATCTTCTTGTAATACGGGAATTTGAGGTACGACCAGGGTTCCACATGCTCGGCAATGTAGTCGAGGTAGTTCGCACCGGGGAATTTCTCCAGTTGCTTGCCATTGCGGTCGATCAGGCGGATATCGCCCTCGTAGAGTTCGAGGCTATTGTTGGGGGTCACCAGACCGAAGTAGCCGGTGGGGAAGACGGCGAACTTGTTGATATCCTCGGCGTTCTTGGCGGCCCAATCCTTCATGATCTGCAGGCCGACCTTCAGAGTGGCGATGGCTTCGTCCACGCCCTTCAGGATGGTGTCCCGTTCGGACTGCTGGAGCGCCTTGTTGACGCCGCCCGGAACGGCAAAGTTCGGGTGGATGCGGCGTCCGCCCAGGATACGGATGATCTCCTGTCCGAACTTACGCAGCATGACCGCCTTGACGGTCAGGTTGGCGTCCGCGCCGACCAGGCCGGCCACGTTGCGGATCTCGGGGTTGGAGTCGAACCCAAGCAGCAGGTCCGGCCCGGCCAGTTCGAAGAAATGCATGCCGTGGCTCTGGATCATCTGTCCCATGTGCATGAGTTCGCGCAGCAACTGGGCGGGGCGGGGCGGGGTCTGACCGGTGAGGGCGTCGCCTGCTTTGGCGGCGGCCAGGTGGTGGCTGACGGGGCAGATGCCGCAGATGCGCGGGGTGATCTGGGGCATTTCGAAGTACAGGCGGCCTTCGCAGAACTTCTCGAAGCCGCGGAATTCGTTGACGTGCATGTAAGCGTGTTCGACCGAGCCGTCGTCCTTCATGTGGACGGTGACCTTGGCATGGCCTTCGATACGGGTAACGGGTTCAATCGTGATTTTCTGTGTCATGGTGACCTCGGCCTAGTGCCAGTGCAGGAGTTCGTCCTTGAGTTCGGGCTTGCGGCCTTGCGCAAGTTCGGCCAGGACGTGGAAGATAACATCGGCATCGGGCGGGCAGCCGGGGACGTTGTAATCCACCGGGACGACCTCGTGGATGGCGCGCGTCTTGGTCATGGTAGCCAGTTCCGGGTCGTTCGGGACCTGGGAGCCGGGTTCGTTGCTCGGAGCGTCCACGTACGCCTGTTTCAGCGCCGCTTCCACACCGCAGAAATTGCGCATGGCGGGCACGCCGCCGAAAACGGCGCAGTCGCCCAGTGCCACCAGAATCTT
>CAZRCR010000224.1:0-4716 GCA_964598615.1 uncultured Anaerolinea sp. | reverse complement strand
CGGGCCGGGGATGGGGTCGGACACCAGCCACTTGCGCGCGCCAACCAGAGGGATAGGGATGGCCGGAGCGACGGGCCGCCGCCACAGGTCGAGGAAGAGCCAGGAGACATTGGTGACGTGGACATGTTCGGGGCCGAGAGGTTCGATGGGCCCGGGCTCGAGCGACATACATCGAAAATATTGGAATTGACGCAGTTCGAAAGGGGAAAGTCGATCATGCGATACTTCCCCGCGAACGGTACAGCCGGTTTGGCGCGTTTGGCAGTGAGAACACTCAGCCGCGCGCCCTCTCCTCCGGCCAGGATAATGGCTCTGATCTTCATAGGTCACCTCGTTGTGGGGTTTGCCGTTCAGAAACCGGAAGAATAAGATACTTGCATTATACGCCGTGTAGAAAACATCCTCTCAACCATTTTCGATAAAAAAGCCCGGCGTTTGTGCCGCCGGGCGTGTTGGTTCAGGAACCTGACATCAGGGACCGATAAATAATGGCATATTGGCGCGCCGAGCGCGGCCAGGAGAAATCCTCCTGCATCCCATTCCGCTGATACCGTTCCCACTTCTCCGGATCGCCGTATACCCGCAGTGCACGGGTCAACGCTTCCAGCATGGAACTGGAATCTGCCTCAGCGAACAGGAAACCGGTCTTGCCCTCCTGAACGGTGTCCTTCAAACCGCCAGTGGCACGCACAACGGGAACACAGCCATACCGCATGGCAATCATCTGGGCCAAACCGCAAGGTTCGTAACGGGACGGCATCAGGAACATATCCGCTGCGCCATAGATGAGACGCCCCAGCGGCGCGTCGAAGCGGAGAACCGCGCGAACACGGTCGGGGAATTCGGCCTGCAGGTGGCGCGCTTCGGATTCCAGCGCCGAGTCGCCCACGCCCAGAAGCACGAACTGCCAGGGTTTATCTGCCATTTTCCGCAGGGCCTCGAAAGTGATATCGATACCCTTCTGCTGGTCGATACGCCCGATCATGGCCATCAAAGGGACGCGCGGATTTTCCTTGAGCAGAAGCTGGCGCTGGAGGGTTTCCTTGTTGATGATGCGCCCGGTCAGATCGGTCGGGGAGAATGAAGCGGTCAGGGTCTTATCCGTTGCCGGGTTCCAGCCGCTGGTATCCAACCCGTTCAGGATTCCGGTGATCTTGTCTGAGCGGGTCTTGAGATAGGTTTCCAGGCCGCAGCCAAATTCGGGGGTCAGGATCTCACGCGCATAGGTCGGCGAGACAGGCACAATCGCATCCGCCGCCCACAGTCCCAGCGGCAGGGGTTGGGTACGCGCCCACTTGGGCAGGGTCTCTTCGTTGACCGGCATCAGCCCATAGGCAGACAACACATCCGTCCCTTCGCTGCCCATGAAAGGCAGGTTGTGGACGGTCAGCACGGTGCGGATGCGCGCCAGCACCGGGTCGGTGCGGCGGGAGCGCAGGGCGTAGAGCGCCAGGGCTGTGTGCCAGTCATTGGCATGGACAATATCCGGCTGCCAGTCCAGGAAGCGGGTCATTTCGAGGGCTGCCAGGGAAAAGAAGGCGTATTTTTCGCGGTCCGGAGTTGGGTCAGTCGAATAGACCGATTGGGCATTCGCCAGCAGGTCGCCGTTGATGAAGTAGACCGGCATCCCGGCCAATGACATCTCATAGACCTGGACCGGAATACTGCGGGCGCGCCGGTAGATGGTGAACTCGGCAAGCGGGCGCATGGTGGTCGATTCGGCCCGGCTGGACTTGTGAAGCGGGAGCACCAGTCGAACGTCGAGTTTCGCACCCTGGGTAGCCTGGTAAGGCAGGTCACGCAAGGCCAGCGGCAGCGACCCGGCCACGTCTCCAAGTCCGCCCACTTTGATGAACGGCTCGGCTTCTGCGGCAAGGAAAAGGATGTTGATTGTGGCAGTCATCGAATCTATTTTACAATAGATTTAAGAATCGCCCCTTGCAATATCCTGATAACGCACGTACCGCTTGCACTTTCCGGAAAGTGCGCACCACGAAATTGACTTTAATTGCTCATAAGAGTTGATTCCTGGGGCAATTTCGCCTATACTGAGAACGAGTTCAGGAGAGATGCCATGGAGGATCGCAGGAAGGTCAAACGGCGGTACTTGTTGTACTATATGCGCGTCTACGCAGCCGCCACCCGGCAGCAGATCGGCAACCTGGTGGATATTACGTCGGAGGGCCTGATGGTATTGAGCGAGAACACGCTCGAACCGGGGACGATCACCCGTCTGCGCCTGGAATTGACCGAGGATGTGGCCACAAAGCCTTTCCTCGAATTCTCGGCCCGCAGCAAATGGTGCAAACCTGACATCACCCCCAATCTCTACAACATCGGTTTCGAAATCCTGGACCTCGAGCCTGCGGATGAAGCTATCGTCCAGCGGATTATCGCCACCTTCGGATTTCGCGACAATCAACCGAGATGAATCATGCCATCCAACTTTGGTAATTCGTTCGTCAAAACCATCGTCAATTCGCCCCTGCATCCGCTGCTTGGAAAGGGAGTGGCCGTCATCACCCTGACCGGGCGCAAAACCGGGCAGGTTCTCTCCACCCCCATCAACGTCGTTCCATTGGACGGGACCCTGACCATCATCAGCATGCGTTCCCGGACCTGGTGGCGGAATCTGAAGAACGGGCAAACCGCCCAACTGCGTCATGCCGGGCATAGTTACCCCGTACAGGGCGAAGTGGTGGAAGACTCCGCCGCAGTTGCCGCCGGACTGGGGCTGTACTTTGCCCATTTCCCCCAACATGCCAAATATTTTCATCTCCAACCCGGTGCGGACGGGCAGCCTGTCCCTGCCGATCTGGAACGGCTCGCCCAGGAACGCGTTCTGGTCCGTCTGCACCCAACCCAAAATTAATGATATCGAGGAGAGCTTATGCAGGAACGTCGCAAACTACCCCGCCTGAAGATCTCGTACTACATGCCGCTGCGTGAAGCCGACACCCAGCGCATCATCGGTCACCTGCTCAATATCAATACGATCGGATTGATGATCGATGCCCAGCAGGAAGTGCCCATCGGACGCGACGTATTGCTGCGCCTGGATACCGGTACCGTAGCCGACCGCAGTTACATCGAGTTCACCGCCCGCACCCGCTGGTGCCGCAGTGACCCCATCGAACCATTCCTCTACAATGTTGGCTTCGAACTGAAACAGATTGCCCCCGAAGACGCCGAAGTGCTCCAGCGTGTTATCGGTCTATACGCTACACCCGACAACCCCGGTTTCAACCTGTAAGGCCCGTCTTGATCACGCCTAACCTGCCACTGGCCGAGCTGCACCGCCACCTCGATGGAGCCGTGCGGCTCGAAACCATCCTCGACCTTGGCATCCGCCACAACCTGCCCCTCCCGGCTTTCGACCTGGAGGGGTTGCGCCCGCATGTACAGGTCACCGACCCACAGCCGGGAGTGATGGCCTTCATTGCCAAGTTCTACTGGCTCACCGCCGTCATGGTGGACTACGATGCCGTACGCCGCATCGCCTGCGAGAACGTGGAAGATGTAAAGAACGAAGGGCTGGATTACGTGGAACTACGCTTCAGCCCCTGGTTCATGGCCGAAGCGAACGGACTGGACCCGGCAGGCGTGGTCGAAGCTGTCGTGGACGGGATATCAAGCGGGGTGCGTGACTTCGGTGTGCGCGTCAATCTCATCGGCATCCTGAGCCGGACCTACGGCCCGGATACCGCCACGAAAGAGTTGAACGCCCTCCTGAGTCAGCGTTCCCGCATCGCCGCCCTCGACCTGGCCGGGGACGAGGCCAACTTCCCGGCTGAATGGTTCTCAGAACACTTCCGCCGCGCCCGGGATGCCGGGTGGCATATCACCGTCCACGCCGGAGAAAGCGCCGGGCCGGAGTCCATCTGGCAGGCCATCCGCACGCTCGGGGCGGAACGTATCGGCCACGCCATCCGCGCCGTGGAAGACCCGTCCCTGCTGGACTATCTCGCCGAACACCGCATCGGGGTGGAATCCTGTCTCACCAGCAACGTACAGACCAGTTGCGTGCCCGACTACCCCAGCCACCCGCTCAAAACCTTCCTCGCACACGACATCCCCGCCACCATCAACACTGACGATCCCGGAATCAGCGCCATCACCCTGCCCTACGAATACGAAATTGCTGCACCGAAAGCAGGATTATCAGCGGTGCAGATTCGACAGGCGCAGGTCAATGCGTTGGAGGTGGCATTTTCGAAGGAAGAAGAAAAGCAAACTTTGCTGAAAAATTAGATTCAACAACCCTAAGCCCTCTCTGCCCCACGAGACACCTTTGCGAAACACACTCGAAGAGTGCCCTAAGTCCGGAATGAACGTTTTGAATAATTATCCTAAATCTTTCTTTCGGACTCATGGGAGACTGGGAGAGGACAGACGAAAAGGAGGAATCCATGGCACATGATAAAACATATCGCGAAGCAGAAAAGAGAATCAAAGAAGCGCTTCTTTCCAGTACAACGAATCTCAGCTTAAGCCATCTGAACATTAGAGAACTACCCGAGTCACTTAGTCAATTGACTCAATTGAAATCCCTAGATCTTTACGAAAACCAACTATCAACTCTGCCAGAATGGTTAGTTAACCTTAAAGAATTGGAAGAATTGAATCTCTCTTTCAATGGGCTCAGAATATTGCCGAATTGGCTAGAGTGTGTATGCAAAATCAGAAAACAGGAAGAGAGAAGCGATGGTGATCAAT
>CAZRCR010000223.1:0-4722 GCA_964598615.1 uncultured Anaerolinea sp. | reverse complement strand
ATGCGTGAACTGGCGAAGAATGGCAATTTCGACCTGAAGGATGTTGATCTGGTCATTTATACCCAGGTGCGCCTGAACAGTATCAAACTCGTCCAGGAGACCCTCGGCCTGCCCATTGAAAAAGCTCATTGGATCATGGACAAGTGGGGCTACATGGGCTCTGCCTGTCTGCCAATGGCATTCGACGATGCCCGCAAGCAGGGCAAAGCCAAGTCTGGCGAACTAGTGACCTTCGTTGGTTCAGGCGTGGGTTACAACCAGGCTGGTTCCGCTTTCATCATGCCGTAACAGGCTACAGGTCCGGGAAGGAACTCGTATGGATCCGAAAGAAACCTACAAGAAGAAACTCATCAGCATCCCCGAAGCCGTTTCCAAGGTCCAATCGCACCAGTCTATTGGTGTGGCTATGGCCGCCTCGGAACCCCCTGGTCTGCTGGCGGAGTTGGGCAAACACAAGGATCGTCTGGAAGATGTGACGGTTTGGGTCTGCCTGCCGCTACGGACATATGACTTCATCCTGAAGCCGGAGATGACCGGGCACTTCTTTGTCGAGAACTGGTTCTACGGGGCGCCGGATCGCAAGGTGCACCCCGAGGGTCGCGTCTCGTACATCCCCAATAACCTGCACCAGGCGGCCACCAACAAATTGCTGGCTGCCAAGGACAAGGTCAATGTGTTCTGGGGCACAGCCACCCCGCCGGACGCGCGCGGCTACATGTCGCTCTCGCTGGGACTGGTGACCGAGAAGCAACTCATCGAAGCCGCCGACTTGGTGGTGATCGAGATCAACGAGAACCTTCCCTGGACCCTGGGTGATACCCAGCTTCATATCGACGATGTGGACTTTGTCGTCGAGAATCATGTGCCGCTGTTCGAACTCCCGTCCGTTCCGCCCTCCGATGCGGAACAGGCGATTGGCGGCTATATTGCCGACCTCATCGAGGATGGTTCCACTCTCCAACTTGGTATCGGCGGCATTCCGAATGCCATCACCCCATTTTTGTTGAACCGCCATGACCTGGGTGTGCATACCGAGATGTTCACTGATGGCATGGTAGACCTTTACAACGCGGGCGTCATCACCAACAAGCGCAAGACCCTCTGGAAAGGCAAGATGGTCGGCGCATTCGCCTTGGGCACGCAGAAACTCTACGATTTCGTCAATAACAACCTCGGCGTGGAATTCCAACAAGGCAAGACCACCAATAACCCGTACGTTATCGGCCAAAACTACAAAATGGTCAGCGTCAATACGGCTTTACAGGTGGACATTTTCGGTCAGGTATGCTCCCAGAGCATCGGTTACAAACATTTCAGCGGGACCGGCGGTCAGCTCGACACGCACCGGGGTGCGCAACTTTCCCCCGGCGGGCGTGGCATCATTGCGCTTCGTTCCACCGCCAAAGACGGCGCCTTATCCACTATTGTCCCCATTCTCTCCGAGGGCGCTGAAGTAACCGTTGCCAGTCATGACGTGGACACCATTGTCACGGAATACGGCGTAGCCGAGTTGAAAGGCCTGTGCCTGCGTGATCGTATGCAGGCGCTGATCAAGATTGCCCATCCCAATTTCCGCGATTGGCTGCGTGAAGAAGCTGCCCGTCTCGGTATCGTGCCGAAATAGAGAGCCTGGAGCGCGGACTTATGTCCGCACTCCAAAAAGGAAAAGAAGGACTCCATGAGCGAACTTCTTGGTAAATGGCAGCAACCGCAGGGACAGCCCTTCCCCGGCTTGTACTTCGAATTCCTCGCCGATGGCACCTTTCGGGCCGTTTTCGAGGAAATGGGCATTACCTCGGGCGGCACGTACAGCCTGCCCGCGGCAGGCCAGATCGACCTCGACCAGACCCAGCACACCCTCGGTCTGCTCGGCAAATTCTTTGGCCGCTACAGCATCGAAAGCGATACGCTCACGATGACCCTGAGCGACCCAGCTGGTTCCCGCCCTGAAAGTCTCGAGGGCAAGAACAAGCGCATCTACAAAAAAATGGCGTAAGCAACCGATGTTCAAGCGTTTTTTCCAGCGGCACAATTCCCAGAATCCCATCCGGATCGGTGTGGTTGCCTGTCAGACCGGCTCGATGGCATCCTACGCGCGCACTGCGCTACAGGGACTGGAACTGGGGCTGGAATACGCAACCGGGGGCACGCGGCAGGTTGCCGGTCGGCCGCTGGAATTGCTTGTCAAAGATGATACCGGTGAGCCATATCTTGGTGAGCAAGCCACCCGTGATCTGGTCAACGAATGGCAGGCCGATGTCTTGGTGGGATGCACTTCGAGTGCGGTTTCCATCAAGGTCAGCCAGGTGGCGCGGGAACTTGGCAAAGTTCTGGTGGTGGCGGTGGCTGCCACCGATGTGCTGACAGGGGAGTGGTTCAACCGCTACACCTTCCGCACGGTTGCCAACACTTCCCAGGATGCTGCTGCTGGCGGCGGGTATGCTGCCGAATATTTGGGAAAAACATTCTACTTCCTGGCTCCGGATAGTCTCTGGGGCCAGCAGAGCCGGTCGGCTTGGTGGCGCGTCATCATGAAGTTCCGTGGCAATATCGTTGGCGACATTATGGCCCCACCGACTGCCAAGAACTTCAGTCTTTTCCTGCGCGAGATCGCCTCCCGCTCCCCGGATGTGGTGGTCATTTCGTGGGCAGGGGATACCACCCGCATCCTGCTCCGGCAAATGCGCGAGGCCGGTCTGTTCGGGAAGTGCAAGGTGACTGGCGGCATGACCGATCACGAGAATATCGTTGCTGCGGGCGATGCCATTGCCGGGATGCTCTGCGCCTCGAAGTATTATTACGAATTTCCGAAGAATCCGGTCAACGACTGGTTGGTGACCCGGCATCAGGAACGTTTCAATGAACCGCCGGATATCTTCACGGAAAGCGGTTTCTCAGCGGGCCTGGCCATCGTCAATGCTCTCAAGCGTACGAATGGCAATCCCGCAGCCGAAAGTCTGATCCCGGTGCTCGAAGGCATGAGTTTCGACGGCCCGAAGGGTAAATATACTTTCCGCCGGGAGGACCACCAGGCGCTTCAGCCCATGTACATTACCGAACTCGTCATGGACGCGGCGCGCGGCTACTGTGTCCCGCACTTGATCCGCGAAATTTCGGCGGAAGATGCTGCTCCGCCCATCGTCCAACCGCGTTAATCCGTTTTGTTTCATTTGGAGGACCTTATGGAAAAACCAAAGACCCTGGACGGAATTACCAACAAGCTGGTCGATACCGCCCGTCTGAAGCAGAACGTCTACTTTTCCGGACCCGAGACCGGCATCCCGGTCATCTTCCTGCATGGCAACTTCTCGGCTGCCCTCTATTGGGAAGAGACCCTGCTGGCCCTGCCGGATGGCTTCCGCGGCATTGCTCCTGACTTGCGTGGGTACGGCTGGACGGAAGACAAGCCGGTCGATTCGACCCGCGGTCTGCGCGACCTGAGCGACGATGTCGCTGCTCTGATGGACGCTCTCAAGATCGCCAAAGCCCACTTCGTAGGCTGGTCGATGGGAGCGGGCGTGCTCTACCGCTTCATCACGGATTATCCCGGGCGGGCCTTTTCGCTGACCCTCGTTTGCCCGGTTTCCCCCTATGGCTTTGGTGGCAGCAAGGGTGTAGACGGTAAGCCCTGTTATGCCGATTTTGCCGGTTCCGGCGGCGGCGTGGTCAACCCGATGTTCATTAAGTTCATCCAGGAAGGCGATCGCAGCGACAAGGATCCCAATTCCCCTCGCAACGTGATCAACGCCTTCTACTACAAACCGCCCTTCCGTGCTGTTCGTGAAGAAGAATTCCTCACCGCAGCCCTGGCGCAAAAGACCGGCAGTGACGCCTACCCCGGCGACTTTGTCCCCTCCGCCAACTGGCCCAATGTGGCTCCCGGTGTGAAGGGCATTGTCAACTGCTGGTCGCCGAAATACCTGGTCAACGATGTGGCCGAACTGCTGGCCGCCCCCTCCAAGCCGCCCATCCTGTGGGTGCGCGGCGACAGCGATAGCATCGTCTCTGACAACTCGATGTTTGATTTTGGTGCCCTTGGCAAGCTGGGCTTCATTCCCGGCTGGCCCGGTGATGATGTTTATCCTCCCCAGCCGATGGTTTCACAGACCCGCGATATTTTTGAAAAGTATGCCGCTTCCGGTGGCAAGTTCGAGGAACATATCATTAAGGATGCCGCGCACGGTCCGCATATCGAGAAGCCGCAGGAATTCAACGCGCTCTTCCATGCCTTCCTGAAAAAGGCATAGCCTTATTGCAGAGCAATCACAGGATTTCCTCACTGCTGCAACTCTGCATGAAATCCTATTCTTAAGGAGAGAAAGATGACAACACGTAAACTTGGTCGTGGGGTCGCCCTGGTCGGGGCAGGCATGTCGAAGTTCGGTGCCTTCCCCGGTAAATCCAGTCGTGACCTGTTCGTGGACGCCTTCCAGGAAATGCTAGGCTCCGTGGACAAAGGCTTCGACGCCAAAGATATCGAAGCGCTCTTTATCGGCAATTTCAGCAGTGACCTGTTCGAGAACCAGGGTCACACCGCCCCCATCATGGCCGATTGGGTGGGCCTGACTCCCCGCCCTGCCACCCGCGTTGAAGACGCCTGCGCCTCCGGCGGTGCGGCCTTGCGTCAGGGCATCCTGGCTGTGGCTTCCGGTCTGTACGACATTGTTCTGGTCGGCGGCATCGAGAAGATGACCGACCTGCCGATCGAGCGTGTGACCGATA
>CAZRCR010000222.1:0-4728 GCA_964598615.1 uncultured Anaerolinea sp. | reverse complement strand
TCCCCGCTGCTATCCTGGGGCCGCGCCGTGACACCACCCCACCACCACCGGGGAGCCCGACTCCAAGGCGAGCATCCTGCCCTCACACCCCGAGCGAAGGGGGACCACGTTGGCGCGCCACGCAACCACGTCGCGCAGCAAAGCACTCAGCGCGTGTCTCGCGCTAGGCGCTTTGCTGCTGACATCTTCCGCATTCGCCGGCTACATCGAGGATCGCGGCGGCAAGACCGTGATCCACGTGACGGTCTTCGGCCTGCCGGACCCCAGCAACACGGACACCTTCAACCGCGGCGAGGTGGCCGGGGTTCGTGCGTTCCAGGAGCGCTTCCCGGCGGTCTTCGCGCAGCGCTACCGGGACAAGTACAAGTCCAACCCGGGGAAGTACGGCTACCACAACTGGGACCAGGTGGAGGTAGAGCTGCAGCAGTTCTCGGGCATCAAGGTGGAGGGTGTGGAGAACGATCTGCTGGCCATCGCCGGCGGGGTGGCCCCGGATGTCCTCTACCTGAACTTCCGCCGCTCAGACAACTACATCCAGAACCGCTTCCTGTACCCGCTGGACAAGCCGGAAGACGACTACATGAGCAGCATGACGAAGTCGGAGATCGACTTCCGGGTGCACCCGAAGCTTTGGCCGGTCATCAACCGCAAAGGTCCGGATGGAGTGAAGCACGTCTGGGCTCTGCCCTATGGCGGCGCCCTGGGCAAGGTGCTGCTGTTCCGCAAGGACCTGTTTGATGCGAAGAAGATCCCCTACCCCACAGCCGACTGGACCTGGGAGGACTTGCGGGCAGCTGCCAAAACCCTGACTCTCGACTCCAACGGCGATGGTGTGACCGACCAATATGGTTTCACTTTCGACCCCTGGGATATGGAACCCGGTTGGAGTGAAGCAGTTTGGTCCTACGGCGGCGATATCATCAGCGCCGACCACACCCAGACCCTGATCGGGTCTCCGGATGCGCGCCAGGCCTGGCAATTGCTCTACGATATGACCTTTGTAGATATGTCTGTGCCCGACGCGAACACATCCGGTCAGTACGGCGGGGACCTGTTCCTGGCGGGAATGGCGGCCATGATCCCCATGGGTCACTGGTCCGTGCCGGGATATGCCGAGGCTGGGATCAATTTTGACGTGACCGTGATGCCCTCCGGTCCGGGTGGCCGTTTCACGAGTGTCAACAGCGCCGGTTTTGTGGTGGCCCAGGCTTCCAAACAGCCGGATGCTTCCTGGCAGTTCCTCAAGTTCGTGCTCAGTGCCCCGGCGCAGACGCGTCTGGCAGAACTCGGTTTTGCCTGTCCGGTGCTCCAATCTGTCGCCGAAAGTTCTATCTTCCTGGAACAGTCGATCGATATCGACCAGCAAGTGTTCCTCGATTCTCTGGAATTTGCTCACATGAAACCGGTCTTCCTGGGTTATGACGAATGGGCTGCTGCCGTTGGTGACGGCATGGCCCTGGTCTGGCGCGGCGAAGCGGATCTGAACACAACCCTCGACTCGGTGGTGACAGCCGCCGACGAAGTCCTGGCGCAGTACAAGTAGTCTGTTCCTTGCTGGACATGGGCATGGAGAATGCCTGTGTCCAGCCAAGCACTTATCTTGCTGTTTATTTTTTGGAGGTTCAATGGAGTTCGGAATCAAACCTCTCGGCCGCGAACGGTTCTGGCTCTGGCTGCTGCTCTTCCCGACCTTGTTCGGGTTGGTCTTCAGCGCTTTCGGGTCTTTGCTGGCTACGCTGGCCCTCAGTTTCACGAAATGGGATTTGCTCACAAAACCCAGGTGGGCCTGGTTTGCCAACTACACTGCTTTGTTCACAGATGAGAAGTTCATCAAGTCGCTTGGCAATACCTTCAAATTTGCCGTTATGTACGTTCCCGGTGTGGTTGTGATCTCCCTGCTGGTGGCGGTCCTGCTCAACCGCAAGATCAAGGGCGTCGGGCTGTTCCGCACGGCTTTTTATCTTCCCGTAGTTACGTCTGCGGTGGCGACCGCCCTGGTCTGGAACATGATCTATGGCAAGGATACTGGCATTCTGAACTATATCCTTGGGTTGTTCCATATTGCACCGGTGTGCTGGTTGTGCACGGACCGTGCCATGTTTTCGGTGGTGGTGGTGAATATCTGGGGGGCAATCGGCGAAGGGATGATCATTTTCCTGGCTGGCCTGACTGCCATCCCGCGCGAGTATTACGAAGCGTCTGAAATGGATGGGGCCAACCGCATCGAGCAGTTCTTCAAGGTCACCCTGCCGCTCATTTCTCCGAGCATTTTCTTCCAGACCCTGATGGCTACCATCAATGCGTTCCAGGCTTACGACTATATCTACATGCTGACCCGCCAGGGACAGGGTGACAGCACCATCCCGGTGGTGGTCTTCTCGATCTATCGCAATGCCTGGTTCTTCTCGAATTATGGGGGAGCCAGTGCCCAGGCCATTGAGTTGACTGTCATCGTGGCGGCGTTGATGGCTTTTTATCTCTGGGCTGAAAAACGCTTTGTGGTGTACGAGTAGAAGGGACTGGTGAATCTTATGACGCAAAAAAACCAAAAACTCCTGCTCGATGTCGTCACCTATGTTTTGTTGGCAGTGGGTGTGCTTGTCATGGTGGGACCGTTTGCCTGGATGATCTCGACCTCCTTCAAATTGCCCGCCGACCAGTTTACCAAGACGCTTATCCCCACTCCCACCACCCTGGATAACTACGTTGAACTTTTCGGCGTGGACCTGGACTTCGGTCGCCTGTTCCTGAACAGCACCGTTATCTCGCTGCTCATCACGGCCGGCCAACTGCTGACCTGTTCGATGGCGGCCTTCTGTTTTGCCGTGGTTAAGTTCAAGGGACGCAACGTGCTCTTTGCCGCGGTCCTGGCTACCATGTTGATCCCTTTCCATGTGACCCTGATCCCGAATTTCATTATCTTCCGCTGGCTGCATTTGGTGGGAACGAGTGTTCCGCTCTGGTTGCCGGCCTTCTGGGGTGGGGCGTTCGGGACATTCCTGATCCGTCAATATTTCCTGACCATCCCGCGGGACTTGGTCGATGCTGCCCGCGTGGACGGCGCCACCCTGCCGGAGATTTTCTGGAAAATCTACATGCCGATGGCGAAACCGGCGCTGGCCGCCTTGGCGATCTTCACCTTCAAGGATGCCTGGAACGATCTCATCCATCCGCTCATCTACATGCCAGCCGCGCCCAACACCACCCTGACCGTGGGCTTGGCTTTCTTCCAGCAGCAGATGACCCATGGCGGTAAATTCACCGTCCTGATGGCGGGCGCGTTCCTGAGCATCCTGCCGCTCCTGCTGGTCTTCTATGCCCAGAAGCTCTTCATCGAAGGTGTAGCCCTGAGCGGCGTGAAACGGTAGAATTAATAAAATCCATTCAAGGAGTTCCTCATGACCAAGATCACTTTCATCGGCGCTGGCAGTCTCGGCTTTACCGCCGGGCTGGTGCGCGACATCCTGACTTTCCCGCTGCTGGAAGATGCCCACATCTCCCTGATGGACATCGACGAAGAGCGGCTCGACTTTGCCCATGAGACCGTCAAGAAACTCATAGCGGCTGGCAAGTACCACGCCAGCGTAACTGCCACCCTGGACCGCGTCGAAGCCCTGCGCGATGCGGATGTGGTCCTGACCACCATCCTGACCGGCACCACGGACGTCTGGAAATACGATATTGAGATTCCCAAGCGGTACGGCGTGGACATCAACGTGGGTGACACGCGCGGCCCGAGCGGCATCTTCCGCTTCCTGCGCACCCTGCCGCCGATGATGGACATCCTGCGCGACATGGAGCGCTATTGCCCGAATGCCGTTCTGCTCAACTACACCAACCCGATGGCCATGCTGTGCGGTGCACTCCAGCGTCAGACCCATATCCCGGTCACGGGATTGTGTCACTCGGTTCAGGGCACGGCCATGATGTTGGCCATCTGGATCGGGGCGCTGTATCCCGAAGTGAACTACGTCTGTGCGGGCATTAACCACATGGCCTGGTACCTCAAGTACGAGGTCAATGGCGTGGATGCCTATCCCCAGATTTACAAGGCCATCACCGAGAATCCTGACATCTATAACGAGGAACAGGTTCGCAACGAGATATACCTGGCGCTCGGCTACTACGTCACCGAGTCGAGCGGACACAACTCCGAGTACAACTGGTGGTTCCGCAAGCGCCCCGACCTGATCGAGAAGTACTGCATCCACGGCACTGGCTGGAACCCTGGCGAGTACGCCTACATCCTGCGCGAATACCAGAAGACCGAAGCCACCTGGAAGGACGGCGTGCGCGTGGAACTGGCCAGGGAAGTTACCAGCACGGACCTGGCGCGTGGCCTGGAATACGCAGCCTACATTATCAACGCGCTCAAGGGCGGCGAGCCGTTCAAGTTCAACGGCAACGTGCCCAACACCAAACTCATCACCAACCTGCCCGAAGGCGCTTGTGTCGAAGTGCCGGTCTACGTGGACAAGGGCGGTTTCCACCCGGTCCATGTCGGCGCACTGCCGCCCGAATGTGCCCTGATGACGGGTCTTTCCAGCGGCATCGAAGAGATGGCCATCACTGCCGCCCTGACCGGCGACCCGACCATGGTCTACCGTGCCATCTGCCACGATCCGTTGACGGCCTCCGTTCTTTCGCTGGCCGAGATCAAGCAGATGACCAACGATCTCTTCGCCCAGAACAAGGAATACCTGCCGCAGTTCAAGATCCATAAAGTTT
>CAZRCR010000221.1:0-4728 GCA_964598615.1 uncultured Anaerolinea sp. | reverse complement strand
GCTGAGAATGACCCCCAGCACCCCGGCCGCCAGCCCGCTGCGGATCCCGAAGAAGAAACCTGCCATGACGACCGGCAGCGCAACCAGCGCCGCGCCCACCGGCCCCGACTGTGCGGTGACCGGGCGGAATACCACCACGTAGAAAACCGCCGCCGCCAAAATGATGACCACCCGCAGCCACTTTGGCGTGAAGAACCGTTTTACCCGAAGGTCGACCTTCACCCAATCATAAAATTTCGATACCATCGTTTCTCTTTTCCGCTCGATACAGCATGTACAATTTTACAATAAAGCCGATGACCGGACAAATACCGGGGCTGCCGCAGCCTCCGCAGGCATCCGTGCCAACAGTATAGCATTGCAGGCAGGCCGAATTCCATCACGATTCCGTAAGAAAACGGGCGGCTCCCAGGAGCCGCCCGCCGGATCACCCGACCAGTTTTTCCAACCGGTCCACATATTCGGCCAGCACGCCGAAGGCCGCCTCCACCGGGGCCGGGGTGGTCATATCCACACCGGCCAGCTTGAGCGCCTCGAGGGGGTAGCGCGAGCCGCCGGACTTGAGGAAGTCCAGGTAACGCGCCGCGGCGTCCGGGTCCGCACCCGAAACGACGCCGCGCACCAGCGCGTCGGCGGCGGAGATGCCGGTGGCGTACTGGTAAACGTAGAAGTTCATGTACATGTGCAGGAACTGCGCCCAGGTAATGCCGATGCGCTCGCGGTCGAACTCGACCTCGTCGCCGTAGCCCTCCCGGAAGAGGTCGGCCAGGATGCCGGTCAGGATGTCGGCGCTGAGCGGGGCGCCCTTCTCGGCACGCGTGTGCATCTCCAATTCGAAGCGCGCCAGGGTGGGCATCAGGAAGAAGTAGCGGTGGTAGTTGGACATGGCTTCTTCGATCAGCGCCACCTGGAAATCACGGTCGGTCTGCGTGCGGAACATGTAGTTGCGCACCATGGCCTGGTTGAAGTTGGAGGCCACTTCGGCGGCGAACAGGCCGTAGCGGCTGTAGAGGAAACGCTGGTTGGCGCGTGAGAGCGTGGAGTGCATCGAGTGGCCGAGTTCGTGCGCCAGGGTGGAGAAGCTGAAGATGTCGTCGGCATACGACATCATGATAAAGGACCGCGTGCCGTACGAACCGGAGGAGAACGCGCCTTCGCGCTTGCCGCGGTTGCGCGCCCGGTCCACCCAGCGCTCCTCGAGACAGCCCCGGCGCAGGGTGCGCACGTAGTCCTCGCCGAGCGGGGCCATGCCTTCGCAGATCCAGTCCACGGCCTGCTCGAAGGGGATGACCGGCTTGGCGTCCGTCAGCGGGGCCTTGATATCGTAGACGCAGAAAGTATCCAGCTTAAGGGCTTTCTTTCTCAAGCGCCAGTAACGCTGCCAGGTGGGCAGGTTCTGCCGGAAGACCGCGATCAGGTTGTGGAAGACTTCCACCGGGATGTTGTTCGGTTCCAGGGAGGCGTGCAGGGACGATTCGTAGCGCCGGGCGCGGGCGATGAACACGTCCTGTTTGACGGCGGTGGTCAGGATGGCGGCGTAGGTATTCCTGAAGGACAGGTAGCCGTCGGCGTAGTTCTGCCAGGCGGCGCGCCGGACCTCCCGGTCGGGGTCGGTGACGAGCGCGCCGAGGCTGGCCTGACCGACCTCGCGGCGCGCCCCATCCGAACCGATGGCAGGCTGGAACTTCAAGTCGGCGTTGTTGAGCATGTTGAAGGCGTTGAAGGCCCCGCCGAAGGCGTCGCTGGTCTGGGCCAGCACTTCCTCCACCTCCCCCGAGCGGACGTGGGCGGCGCGCCGTTCGAGCCGGTCCACGTATTGGGCGAAGAAGGCCAGGGCGGGGGTTTCCGCCATCCAGCGTTCGAGGGTCGCGAAGCCGAGGGCCATCAGTTCCGGGTCGAAGAAGGCCTGGGCGGCCATGGCGCGCGCCATCAGGCTGCGCGCCTGGCCGGCGCGTGCGGCGGCGGCCTGGTCGCCCGAGTCCACCGAGTTGGCGTTGCTGGCATAGGTGAAGATCTGGCCGATCCGCGCGCCGACTTCTTCGAGCTTCAGGATGGCTTCGAGCAGGACGGCCGGGCCTTCGTGCAGGCGGCCCCGGTAGGCGGCCATGCCGGGGAGCAGGCCTTCGAGGCTCTTGCAGGCCGCCTCCCAATCGGCGGGGGTGGCGAAGACGGAAGCCAGGTCCCAGGTCTCGGCGACCGGGACTTCGGAACGGGCGGGCAAATCGGTGGATGTCATGGGTGGGATTCTCCAGGGTGGGATGCGGTGATTGTATCGCGGAAAGCGGGAGGGGTTTGTTGCTTTAACCGGCGAGTTTCTTGCTTTAACTGCAGAGTTTGTTGCTTTAATCCGAAAGTTTCTTGCTTTAATTTCGAAGTTTGTTGCTTTAATCCGGCCAACACAGGCCGCCCTTGCCTGAAAACACGGACAGGGGAATGACACAAAAAGCGAAGAGGCCCTTCAGGCTAAAACCGCAACCATTGTATAATTGCTCCATCTCGCTCATTCTTTAAGCGCTCCATTTCATTTTTTTCAGGAGACCAATCATGGAAGTCAACTGGGTTGTCACCATCGCCATCGGCGCGCTGATCTCGATCCCGGTCGGGTTTCTCGTCAACCTGCTCACGCCCCGGCTGCAGAACCGGCTGTCGCGGAATTCGGTCAACATCCGCAACAGGAACCTGTCCAAACTGCGCGCCAGGCTGGCCCGCCTGGAAACGTACGCGCAGGATAAGAGCGCGTTATTCCTGGATATCGTAGATATCTTCGCCGTCGCGTTGATCTTACTGATCGGCGGATTGGCCTGTTTTGGCCTGGCCGCCATATTCTTTGTCTCTGTGGAGGTCATGGGGATCCCGCTTCTGGGTGTAATGCAATCCGGTGATTTTTCGTCTGTCTTCTCCGTACTGATATCACTTTGTTTTGCCCTGGCAGCCCTGGCGCTGTGGTGTTGGGCATTGTTCGAAATTTCAAAGATCGACGTGATCACATACAAAAATATTCCCGCGGCCATCGCCAGGCTCAACGCCAGGATCGGCAGTTTGGCAAACGGCAAAAAGGAATAAGCCGGGAAGTCCCTGATGGGGCGGAAAGTTGGCAGATTCGAGCGTCGAGCCGTGGTATATTTGGGAGGCGGGGGAGCAGTACAAAAGCATCTTTGTCATCCCTTGATCGGTATTGGCAGTCACGTTTAACGGTGGGATCCCTGTTGCACTGAACCATTTCACGCCCGGGACCGGAGCGCCGGTCCCTGCGTGTTGCACGCATGATCGTCAGTGATGGAGAGATGGAGAGGAAGCCCAGCATGGAAGATCTCATTGCACTGCATTGCCCGGCCTGCGGAGGGAATATCCAGATCGAGGCCAGCCTGGAAAAAATCTTTTGCACCCATTGTGGGACCCAACTGCTCCTGAAACACGGGGCGGACGGGCTGCTGGTGCCCCTGCAGGCGCGTGACCTGACCGCCTCGGCGCGCATGCAGGAGACCGAAGCCGCCCTGATCCTGATGGACACGCTCAAAGCGCAGGTGCAGGAGAGCGAGTCGCAGGTCCAGGCCGTGAAGGTTTCCTTCTGGAAGCAGGTGATGCACGGGGGGGCCAAAAAGAGCGCGGTCGGTCATCTCTATTCCGAGACGGAGGCCACCCGCCGGGTCAACCAGTACACCCGGCAGGTTGCCGGCGTGCCGGTGATCGTCTTCAGCCGGGTGCAATTGTCGAATGACGACCTGCTGGCCCCCGAAAAACTGGCCCGCTCGCTCATCGCCGCCCTGACCACGCCCGATGAACTGCTTGCCTTCTACAAGTACCTGATCCAGCCGCAGGGCTACGATCAAACCGCTTACCAGTTAGCCACCACACTGCACCCGCTCACCAAACTCGCCCCGGAACTGAAGGAAAAGAAGGAAAGGCTCAAGCAGGTGGCCGACGGTTTGTTCGAGCAATTCATTAAGGATTGAGGAACATGGACGAATTCATTGCCCTGCGCTGTCCTTCCTGCGGAGGCAGCATCCAGGCCGAGAAGAACCTGGAGAAATTATTCTGCACCCATTGCGGAACACAGATCATCCTGGGGCAGGCCGCGGATGGACTGCTGGTGCCCCTCAAGGCCCGGGAATTGACGGCTGCGGCTGCCCTGAAGGATGCCCGCACAGGCCAGATGCTGGTCGCCTATTTCAAAGAGCGCCTTTCCGAACTGGAGAACGAAGCTGCACAACTCCGCATCGCATTTCTCCAGTACTGTGTCGACCATCTGTGGGGGGACGGTGCCACCGGGTTCGGCGGCGAATCGAAGACGAACAAACTGATCAACCTGTACACGCAGTCGGTCACCGGTCAGCCGCAGATGACCATCAAGATGTTGAAGAACGCCGGCTGGTACGAAAAAGAGGGCGCACATGGCTTCTACGGCTGGCACATGGACAAGGTCTATGCCCTGGACATCCCGGCGTTGAACACCGCCGAGGACCTGTTCAAACTCTACGGGTTCATCACCCAGAAACAATACTATGACAGGGTGGCCTACGAATTGGCCCGGGCCATTCACCCGATCACCCGCATCTTCCCGGAGTTGCAAAGTACCAGACAGAAGTTGAAACAGGTCATGGACAAGATGACCGGTTGAGCCAGTCTTCCCGCTGGCTGCATGACTGCCAAAGGATGACGGCTTGCAGGGCAGGTTGCCCAGCAGAGTAAGGCCCGCTGATCGAAAAGCATTCTGAGCGCATACGATAC
>CAZRCR010000220.1:0-4751 GCA_964598615.1 uncultured Anaerolinea sp. | reverse complement strand
CCCATCAGGGGCAGGTTGATCTCCACCGGCAGGAGTTCCACAATACCGGCATCGATCGTTTCCCCACCCTCCTCAGGGCGAACAAGGTGGAACACGTTCAGCGAGGCGAGGGCATTGCCGGCGAAGTCGAACATGGCCTGGTTTTCCCAGGCATTGCCTTCACCGGTCTTCCAACCCGCTCCTTCCACGGGAATCCATTCCGGCTCCCAGTAGAAGATGCCCAAGCCGCGTCCATCCGGGACCTGCGCCACGGCAGCCATCAGGTCACGCATGGCCGTGGCCTGCCCCTGCACGGTGGCTTCGTAGCCGCCCTGTTCTTGCAACCCATCACCATAGAGATTACCGTATTCATCACCGGCATCGGTGGTAAAAGCATAGGCAGCTTCTGCAATGATGACCGGCTTCCCATAACGGGCGCTGATCTCGTTCATGTTGTAGATCAGGTCATCCATGGGCCCGTGCCAGTAGCTGTAGTAAGACAAACCAATAACATCATACTGCACGCCCTGTTCGGTGAGGCCGTCGAATACGGTGTGATAAAGATCATTGTTGCCGCCATTGGCGAGGTGGATCATGATCTTGATGCGTTTATCGGGATTGTTGGCATGCGGGTCGTTATCTTGAACCGCCTGAATGCCTTCGTTCAACAAGGCAGCCAGGCCTTCGAAACCGCCGATCTGTTCATCGCCCTCCTGCCAGATCTTGCCATCGGGCCAGAGCATACCGCCGTTGATCTCGTTCCCAAGCTGAACCATGTCAGGCGTGGCCTTGGCATCGACCAGAGTCTGGATGACATTTGCCGTGTAATCATAGACGGCCTGTTGCAACTCTTCGGTGCTCAAGTCCGCCCAGGCACGCGGCTTGGTCTGAGTGCCGGGGTCGGCCCACCAGTCGCTGTAGTGGAAATCGATCAGCACTTTAAAGCCCATCTTCTTGGCACGCGCGGCAATCTCGACGGTCCGGGCCAAGTCGTTGTTACCGCCTCCAAGGCCATTTCCCTCTTCATCGGTCGGATCGACCCAGATACGCAAGCGGATCCAGTTCACGCCGTGATCCTTGAGAATCTGGAGGCAATCTTCCTGAACACCATTGACATAGTACACGCCCCCGCTTTGCTCGATCTGGGAAAGCATGGAAACATCCGCACCCATGATGAAGTCGGGGCTGAGACCGTCAATCGGGTTGACATGGAAGGTCTCGCCTGTTGGCGCCAGGTTTTTAGGAGCCAGTTTCGGCAGGATAACCACAAAAAAGATTGTTGCCAAAACAACGAGGGCAACGACAGAGAGAATGATCGGGAGGGTAAGTTTACTGTTTTTCATGTCTCAACCTTTCTTTTGTCGAATTCTTTCCAATTATTGCATTCAGCCTACCTAGCACTATAGCACTGGCAGCATCCAAAAACTTGTACCTGTCCGGGATAAAAAATGCAAAAAACGGGGGAATTCTCGGGAGCGAGAATTCGATCAGGATAAAAAAAGAACCCCTCCAGTAGGAGGGGTTTGTGCTGGGGGCAATGGATTCGAACCACTACTAACTGATCCAGAGTCAGTCGTCCTGCCATTAGACGAGCCCCCATTAATCCAGCGGGCGGTATTTTACCACGCATAAAGAATTTCCGTCTAGAGGCATTCCAAAATTGGTGCCCATTTACCGGGCTAATGAATTGCCTTGCCAATCAGGCAGATATATAATTTCTTATATGAAAAATCATTCTGGAATTCTTTCGCCACTCCTGGCAATCCTGATCAGCCTATTCTTGACCAGCGCTTGCACAGCAGGAACGACACCCAAGACGCCTGAAGAAAAAGTGGAATGGCTGGCGGCAAATGCCATTGCCATACGATCGGTTGCGCCCACCGATACAGATTTCTACGATCTACAAGGATTGAAAACATCCATCGGGGATGCCCGAGTGGTCATGCTGGGAGAAGCAGCGCACGGAGATGGAACAGCCTTCCTGACAAAAATCCGCCTGATCAAATTCCTGCATGAGGAGATGGGATTCAACGTACTCGCTTTCGAAAGCAGTCTGTACGATTGTATCAAGGCCCAAGCAGAGATCGAGGCGGGTGCAAATATTGCCCAGGTTTTCGGTCAAAGTGTCTACCCGATCTGGAATCAAAGCGTGGAAGTCCAACCTTTGATCGAATATTTGCAGAGCACGCAGACCAGCAATCCATTGCAACTGACCGGCTTCGACAACCAACTTGCCGGATATTACAGCGAAACCATGTTGACCGATGATCTGGCCCAATTCCTTTCGCAAACCCTGGATACTGACCCTCAGGACGAAGAACTCAGACAATTCAATATCACTCTAAAAAGTATTATCTTATCCGTCTATTCATCAGGAGGGATTGCGCCAAGCGCTGAAAAACAGGCTTCATTCTTCGATTACATCGACCAAACATTGGCAGAACTAGAACCTCTTGCAGTCAACGATCGGGAAACATCCTTCTGGGTGCAAGTACTTAAAAGCGCCCGCTCCTATGCAAACCTGGTCTGGGGGATGGCAGTAACAAATCAGGCAGGCAGCGATCCTGATCCAGAATTGGTGGGAACCAGGGATATCCAGATGGGCGAAAACCTGCTCTGGCTTGCCGACGAATACTACCCCGACCAGAAGATCATTGTCTGGGCAGCCACTTATCATGTCAGCCGCAGCCTGGACACGGTCACTGTAATCGACCCGAACCTAGCCTCAATATTCGGAGGCCAGGTTATGGGAGACGTGGTCTATGATAGCCTGCAAGACCAAGTATATACAATTGGCATCACGGCTTATTCAGGAACTTCAGGCATCTTCAGCTATGATACCCTGGTGCTCGAACCGCCTTCGGAAAACTCACTGGAAGACCTGATGAAGCAGGCCGGGTATGAGTATGCCTTTCTCGATCTCCGCCATCTCTCCCCCGGTGGAACATGGCTGCAGGGAAATATCAGCAGCCGCATGATCGGCCACTCGGAAATGGTCGCCGATTGGTCCCAGATCGTCGATGGAGTGATTTTCGTTCAAGTCATGGAACCCAGCAATCAGGTCCCATGAATGAGCTTCTCATCAAAATCAACAAGGAGAATACAATGACTGAATCTGCACAACAAGCCCTCGCCATCCTGCGCGACCCAAGCCAGTTCAAGTGGTATGTCATCCCGCTGCTGGCCTTCGTTTTCTACGTCTACACCGTGGAAGCGGAAAAGAAGAACTGGAACCTGATCCTGGCGGGCCTTGCCTTCTGGGGCATGGACTGGTTCAACGAGATCTGGAATTCCCTGGTCTTTCACTTCACCGGCTACGCACCGGTCTGGGGCGCTCCGGGCGGGAACACGGCCTTCCTGATCCTCATCGGCTTGAACATCGAGATTTGTTTCATGTTCGCCGTCAGCGGCATCATCTGGACCAAGATGCTGCCCCCCGACAAGAAAACCAAGATCCTGGGCATCCCCAACCGGGCCTTCATTGCCGTGGTAGGGGCGGCCTTCTGCGTCTTCGTAGAGTACTTGCTCAACGGCGCCAACGCCCTGACCTGGGACTACACCTGGTGGAACCGCAGCGCGCCCTGGCTGATCTTCCTGTTCGGCTACCTGACCTTCTTCATCGTCGCCTTCATGGTTTTCGACATGAAAACCATGAAGAACAAACTCATCACAGTCGGGACAATCTTCGCAGTAGACATCCTGTCCCTGATTCTATTCATCCCCATCCTGCACTGGATCTAAAAAATGCTCCCGGAGATTACTCTCCGGGAGTTTTCTTATTTCACTTCGTGGACAATCTCCTGCAGCGGGCGGCGGGGCCGGACCCGCAACTCTTTTGCCGGATATCCGATCGGCAGCATCGCCACCGGTAGTTCTCCTTCCGGCCCACCGATGACCTGCCAGACCTGTTCCGGCTCGAAGGCCCCCACCCACACAGATGACAGTCCAAGCGCAGTTGCCGCCAGCATGGCAAAAGTACAGGCAATGGTTGCATCCTGAACCGCGTACAGGGTTTCTCCGCGCTCACCATATTTTTCGGCAGAACGGGATGGATGAGAGCAGAAGACCAGGATCAAAGGCGACTCCAACAGGAATCCCTGATCCCAGGCTGCCTTGCACAACATTTGACGTTTCTCCAAATCCCTGACCACATACACTTCATAACCTTGCAAATTCCCGGCAGACGGAGCCCTGTTGACGGCCTCCAGAATCTGCTGCAGCTTGCTTTCCTCAACCGGCATGGTTGCATACTTGCGCATGGAACAGCGCGCATTGACTGCTTCGAAGAAATCCATAGTCAGCTCCTTTGATGTGGAATGTTGAATTGCCAGTATCAGGCTTTCGGTCCGCGTACAACCAACACAGAACAATCCGAATAATGGACCAACTTGCGCGACACACTGCCCAACAACCAGGCATCCATCCGGCTCAAGCCGCGTGACCCGGTCACAATGAGATCGACCTGGTTGGCCTTGACATAGTCGATGATCTCGGTCGCCGCGTCGCCGCGCCGGAGTTCGGAGTCAGCTTTGAGCGCGTACCCAGACAACTGCTCCACTGTGCGAGACAATAAAGCCTTGCCTTCCTTTTCTTCCAACTCCCGCCGGGCAATCATCTCCTCAGTCACCGGGAGCGGCTGGGTGACCGGCATCCCCATATAGCCTGGTTCCATCGGCGGCATCATCGGGGGCGGCGGAGGCGGCAGCACATGCATAGCCGTCACTTTTACACCCGAGGGCCACGGAAAAATGCCCATGTAATGTAGAGCATCC
>CAZRCR010000219.1:0-4752 GCA_964598615.1 uncultured Anaerolinea sp. | reverse complement strand
TTCTACCCGGCTCACTTGATTGACTTCATTGGCCCATCAAGTTAGCCACTGCCGGAAAAACAGGGGGAGCCAGCCCAAAAGGCAGTATAGTATAATTCTGTCATCTATGGGCGAGACAGGCTCCCTGATCCAGATCAAAGGCATCCGTGATGGATTGCTCATCACGCTCGGCGACGCGCCATGGAATGCGGTGTTGGCGGCCTTTGTGCAAAATATGGATGAACAACCCTTGTTCTTCAAGGGAGCGCGCGTGGCTCTGGATGTAGGTGCGCACGAATTGCGGGTAGCCGAACTTTCCAGATTGCGCGACCAGCTTTCGGAACGCGGGATCACCTTGTGGGCGGTCTTGAGCGAGACGGAGATCACAGAGCGCACAGCCCAGAACTTGGGACTGGCGACCCGTATTTCAAAGCCACAGCCGCCCGAGGTCCGTGCTGCACCTGCTACAACGGCTGAACTGCCTGAGGATGCCGCCAAGTGGGTCAGGGGGCCGATGCGTTCCGGGGCGAAGGTTGTCTATGACCGGGATGTGGTTGTGATGGGTGACGTCAACCCGGGTGCGGAGATCGTGGCTGGAGGCAGTGTGATCGTTTGGGGTCGGTTGCGTGGTGTTGTCCATGCCGGAGCGCAGGGCGATGAAAGTGCGGTCGTCTGTGCGTTGGAACTGGTGCCCACCCAATTACGGATCGCAGGTGAGATTGCCGTCTCGCCGAAAAAGCAAACCAAAAACCAGCCAGAAGTGGCCCGTTTGAAGGATGGACGTTTACAAGCGGAACCCTGGCAGAGTTGACAGGATGGTGACATGACAGCAAAAGTGGTGACAGTGACTTCGGGGAAGGGTGGCGTTGGCAAGACCACCGCAGTGGCGAATCTGGCCGTTGCCCTGGCTTCACGCGGCCAGAAGGTGACCTGTATCGATGGGGATATCGGCCTGCGCAACCTGGACGTGGTGCTTGGTTTGGAGAATCGCATTGTTTATGATCTGGTGGATGTGATCGAAGGCCGTTGTCGCTTGCGTCAGGCCATGATCCGCGATAAGCGCCTGCCGGAACTATACCTCATCCCCGCTGCACAGACGCGCGACAAGACGGCTGTCTCGCCCAGTGACATGGTGCGCTTGTGTGACGAACTCCGTCCGGAAGTGGACTGGATCCTGATCGACTCACCGGCGGGTATCGAGCGCGGCTTCAAGAATTCAATTGCCGCCGCAGATAAAGTGCTGGTGTTGACCAATCCTGAGGTTTCGGCGGTGCGCGACGCGGACCGCGTGATCGGCTTGCTCGATGCTGAAGAAAAAGGCCCCGCTGCTTTGATTCTCAACCGGGTCAACCCGGCGATGGTCAAGCGTGGTGATATGCTTTCGGTGGATGATGTGCTCGATTTGCTGGCTATCGAATTGATCGGTATCGTGCCTGAAGATGAGAATGTGATTGTGGCGTCCAATAAAGGACAGCCGTTGGCGTTCGATGCCAAGAGCAAGGCTGGACAGGCTTTCCAGAATATTTCTCGCCGTTTGATGGGAGAAGAGGTCCCGTTCATGGACCTGGATGCGCCAAATATGTTGCAGCGACTGTTGGGGAGGAAGTAATATGGCTCCACTCTTTGGGAATAAAAAGAGCGCCAACAGCGCCAAGGAACGTCTGCAACTCGTTCTTATCCATGACCGCACCGATCTGAATCCAGCCGAACTGGATGCGCTCAAGGATGATTTGATTGCAACCATTTCCCGCCACGTGGAGATCGAACCCTCCGCGGTGAGTATCAACATTGCCCAGGACGGGCGGTCCCAACGCTTGGTGGCGGATATCCCTCTGCGGAGTGCGGGGCGCAGACGAGGCCGTTAGCCCTCTTTTTGGGCTGGCCTCTCAACGATCTTATGTTCCGTAGTGGTTTCTGGCGGCATTTTGATTTCTGGCTGCTGGGGGCGGTCATTGTGGCTCTCGTTTTTGGCGTGACCATGATCCGTTCCGCGATTGCCGGGAACGAGAGTTTGGCCGAACTTCCCACGCGTCAGGCTATTTTTGGCGGTATTGGTCTGGTGGTGATTTTGATCGTCGCTGCCATTGACTATCGTTTCTGGTCCGGTGCGATCGTACCAATGTACGCAGTCATTGTTATTGCGCTGGCTTTGCTCTTTGTTGTAGGTCTCACCAGTTTTGGCGCTACACGCTGGATCAAGGCCGGTCTGATCAACATCCAACCAACCGAGCTGGCGAAGATCGTTGTCATCTTGGCGTTGGCCAATTATTTTGGCAAAAATATGACCATCCCACATGGCTGGGCCTGGCTGTTCAAGAGCCTGTTTATTGCCGGTGGGATTATCGTTCTGATTTACATCCAACCGAACCTCAGTAACGTCATCGTGACCACTGTCATCTGGGCTGCCATGGCATGGCTGGGCGGTCTGGAAATCAGGCAAGTGTTGATCATTGTGGCTGTTCTGGTTGTGTTCGCTTTGCTGGCTTTCTTCCTGAAGATCGGCGATTTTCAGATCATGCAGGATTACCAGCGCGAACGCATCATCAATTTTTTCGTGGACGATCAGACGGTCAGTTACGGTGCAACTTACAATGTCCGCCAAGCGCTCATCGCTCTTGGATCCGGCGGCTGGACCGGCAAGGGTTACGGCCTTGGCACACAAACCCAGTTGCGCTTCATGAAAGTCCGCCACAACGACTTCATTTTCTCGGTTATCGGGGAAGAGTTGGGCTTTGTAGGTGCTCTATTCGTATTGGCTTTGCTGGGTTTCATCGTTTATCGTTGCTTGCGTACCGCTCGCATCGCACGTGACCCTTTCGGTTCGTTCATTGCTTATGGAGTTGCCATCCTGATCTTTTTCCAGGGCGCGGTCAACATTGCTGTGAATCTGAAACTCATTCCGGTCACCGGCGTGCCGCTTCCTTTTATCAGCTATGGCGGTAGTGGACTTCTCTCGCTTATGCTTGGTATTGGATTGGTAGAAAGTGTCGCTTTGCGGCATAAACCATTGGATTTTTAACGGAGGCGTTTGTTTGGACCTGAAACCTGCTCGCACAAGATTTGCTCCTTCTCCCACCGGGCGCATGCACCTAGGCTCTGCTCGTTCGGCTTTGTACCCGTTCCTGCTGGCGCGTCGCACTGGCGGGACTTTCATCCTACGTATCGAAGATACCGACCAGAAACGCTTTGTTCCCGGCGCAGAGCAGGAATTGATCGACGGTTTGCGCTGGCTGGGGATTCGGTCTGATGAGGGGCCTGACATCGGCGGCCCCTGCGGTCCGTATCGCCAAACGGAACGCCGCGAGATTTACAACGAGTACGCCTGGAAACTGGTGGAACTCGGTCACGCCTTCCCGTGCTTCTGCACCGCCGAGCGGTTGGACAAGGTTCGCCAGGAGCAAATGAAGAACAAGCAGAACCCGCGTTACGATGGAACCTGCCGCAATATCAACATTGACGAAGCTCGCCGCCGCGTGAAAGCGGGAGAGAAGTACGTTATCCGGTTCAAAATGCCCAAGGAAGGGACGGTTACAGCCACCGACCTGCTCCGAGGTCCGATCACGACCGAGAATGCCGCTCTCGACGACTCGGTCCTACTCAAGTCCGACGGCTTGCCCACCTACCATCTGGCCGCCATGGTTGACGACCACTTGATGGGCATCACCCATGTTATCCGCGGCTCCGAGTGGTTGCCGTCCATGCCGCTGCACGTACACGTCATCCGCGCCTTTGGCTGGGAGGAACCGGTCTTTGCCCATCTGTCTGTTTTCCTAAAGCCGAGCGGCAAGGGCAAGATGAGCAAACGCGAAGCTGCCGAAGCCCTCAAGGACGGCTATTCGATCTTCGTCACCGATATGAAGGGTCTGGGCTACACTCCCGAAGGCGTTCTCAACTGGATCGCCCTGATGGGTTGGGGCGTTTCCGAAGATGATGTGCTGACGCTGGACGATATGATCGCTCGCTTCGACATCAGCAACTTGACACCTTCCCCGGCGGCGATTAACTTTGCCAAGCTGGATCACTTTAATGCCACCCACATTCGTTCTTTTCGGACCGAGGACTTGGCCGCGCGTATCAAACCGTACTTCCTGCAAGAGAATCTCGAAGTGGACAACGATACCCTGTTGAAAGTGGTGCCTCTCATTCGGGAGCGGCTGGTGACTCTCGATGACTGTCTGCCTTTTGCGGCCTGGTTCTTCCGCGAGACGGTTTCACCCAAACCGGAGGAACTGATGGCCAAAGGCTTGACCGCTGCCCAATCTGCGGATGTGGCGCGCAAGTCGCTGGAAATCCTTTCCGGATTGACAGAGATCACCCCGGCCATGGCTGAGCCTCCGATGCGTTCGCTGGTCGAAAAGCTTGGTCTTGGCCCGAACCAGGTTTTCGGCATTTTGCGTGTGGCAGTGACCGGCCAAACCGTCAGCCCGCCGCTGTTCGAGAGTATGGAAATTGTGGGCAAGGATAAAGTGCTTGCTCGTGTGAAGAATGCAATAGAGATTTTGGAGAAGATGGGATAAAGCAACTTCCCCGGCAGAAATGCCGGGGAAGTTTTCTGTTCGATAGGTCAGCTGTTAGTTTTGTTTGCGGCGTTTGGCAAGGAAGAAGATGAAGAACCAGGTTAGCAATCCGGCCACTGCCAATCCTCCGAGCACATAGAACCACAATCCATTGTTTCCAGTCTCCTGCGGTAACTCTGTGTTCTCTTCCCCACCGGTTTCCGGGATGACGCCCGGTTCTTCCTGGCGAAGGCGGCGGGGACGGATGTCCAGCTTG
>CAZRCR010000218.1:0-4758 GCA_964598615.1 uncultured Anaerolinea sp. | reverse complement strand
AAACCAACATCGCTGTGATAGACAACGAAGACCTCAACATTGGGGTCAATATAGTTAGCACCAGCGCGGAAGCCTTCGCCATAGCGCCAGACGGGCGGAACCACATCGGTGCTGAGGACGGAGCCGACCTTGCCGGTCTCAGACATCATCGCAGCAATGGCGCCAGCCAGGAAGCCAGATTGGTCTTCGGGGAAAACGAGGCCAGCCAGGTTGGGGATATCATTGGTAGTGTCGGCGACAGTTTCCAAAGGAGCCGCCCAGGCCTGGCTTTGATCCACGCCGATGAAGTAGATGGACGGGTAGGCCACGGCAGCCGCAGCAGTCGCTTCGCCCAGATTGAAGCCAACGGTCACGATCGCGTCGTAACCAGCATCGGCGAAGGTGGCGATGTTCTTCTCATAATCCTTGGCATCGGTGGTCTCGATGTACTGAACCCAGTCAGCAATGCCGTCTTTCTTGGCCTGCTGGAGACCTTCCCAGGCGGACTGGTTGAAGGACTTGTCGTCAATCTTGCCGACGTCAGTGACCATGCCAACGCAGAACACGTCAGGCTGGGTGCAATCGGGGGCCGTGGGGGTGCAGGCCGGCATGAGCATGGCGGCCACTACCAGAACGGCAACAACAACATACAGTTTCTTCATTTGGTCTTCTCCTCTTGAGGATAAAAAAATGTGGGTACAGATGATCGAACTCGAGAAAGTGTTAAGTGTGTGTGCAGACTCGCACCTCCTCTTTGAAACAAAATTTGAACATCTGCCAAAAGTAGTATACAGCCTCTTGAACCTTTGCGCAAGCCTGACAAACTGGAAGCCCGGGGCACGGCACTCACAATTCGGGGGGACGAATGTCATCCGTACGTCGGACCTGAGGCCGGTATACGCGTCAATCGGCCTTTTTTGCTTCTCCGCGTTTCACACCTAGCATCAGCACCAACGCGACCAGAAGGAATGCCGGGCCGACATACAACATTGTGGTGTAGTTGTTGTGGTTCAACTGCACGATCAAACCATTCAGGTTTGGGCCAACGATGGCAGAAAACGTGGAGAACAGGTAGTAAAGTCCAGTGAACGTACCGATGCGCGCCGCCGTGGTCAGGTCCACTACCATCGGCAGAGAATTGATGTTGATGAACGACCAGGCAATTCCGGCGCCCATCAGGAACAGGTTCAAGACACGGATGGTACCCAGGGCCGGCAATTTGGTCAGGGAAACGGACAACAAGTCAGCAGGCAGCAGGGCGATTGTTAACAGCAGAGCAGCCATTCCGACAATGCCGATGGAGATGGTGACCCGGCGTCCAATACGACTGCCCACCACCCCGGCAATCATGGCAAAGAGAACAAAGAAGATGCCCATGTGACCGGTCAGGCGGCCAGCATCGCCTTCGGGAATGCCGAGGCTCTTGGTGGCATACAGGGTCAGGAATGCTTCGATGCCAGTATAAGCCAGGAACCAGAAGAAGATGGCGAACAGAATGCGCAAGCCGCTCTTATCCTTGTCACGGAATAGCTCGCCTAGGCTCTGGAACATGTTGGGCTGTTTCTCGCTCTCTTCATACTCTTTCGGTTCCTTGATGAAAATGAAGACCAGCAGGGCAGCCACGATCACCAACCCGGAGCCCATCCAGAAGGGGAAGTTGACGTTGATTTCATAAAGCGTGCTACCCACCAGAGACGCAATGATCGTGCCAATGCCACCCATCAGGTTGATGATGCCATTCGCCTGGGAGCGGTACCGCGAGGGAGTGATGTCGGGTATCAATGCCACCACCGGGGTGCGCCAGAAGGCCATGCTAAGCAGCAGGGTGCTGGTGCAGGCCACGAACAACGGCAAGACGGCGGCCACGGGAATCAAGCCAAAGGCCAGTGCTCCAACGGGAGCGCCAATCAGAATGAACGGCATACGGCGGCCGATCTTGGTGCGCAGACGGTCAGACCATGCCCCCACCGGCGGCTGGATGAACAACGCCGCGATATTGTCGAGGGTCATGAAAAAGCCGATCAGCGCCGGAGACAGGTTGAACTTGTTGGCCAGGAAAAGCGGAACAAAAGCATTGTAAATGCTCCAGATGACGCTTACCCCGAAGAACCCAAAACCGAGCAGGAAAATCTTACCGTAATTGAATCTCTTCATTTGCATTCTCCTTCTTCCTTGATTTGATTGAGATACTTCAGATCTTTATCGCTCAAAGGAGCGTATTGCAACAAATCAGGGCGGCGTGACAATGTCCGTTGCAGGGATTGTTCGCGCCGCCATTTCTCGATCCTGGCATGATCGCCAGAAAGCAGGATATCGGGAACCGTCCAGCCGCGGAATTCGGGAGGACGGGTATAGTGCGGGTACTCGAGCAGGCCGGAGGCGTGCGAGTCGTCCATAGCACCGGTGGGATCGCCCAATACACCAGGGAGAAGACGGGAGATCGCGTCAATGAGAAGCAGCGCCGGGAGTTCGCCGCCGGTCAACACATAGTCACCGATGGAGATCTCATCGGTAACGAGATGTTCGCGGATGCGCTCATCGATGCCCTCATATCGCCCACACAATAAAGCGATACGCGGCAACTGTGAAAATTCGATGGCGATCTTCTGATCGAAAACGCGTCCCTGGGGCGTGAGCATGATCAGCGGCACACCGGATCCAGGTCCAAGAACAGCTTCGACCGCAGCAAAGACCGGCTCGGGCTTCATCACCATGCCGCCTCCGCCGCCATAGGGCACATCGTCAGTCACATGATGCTTGCCCTCCGCCCAGTCACGGATGTTGTGCACACGCACGTCGATCAACCCGCGTTGCCGGGCGCGTTGAAGGATGCTACTGTCAAGATAGGGGGGGAAGACTTCCGGTAGGAGCGTAAAGACGTCGAACTCCATGCGCCGATTCTAGCCGCGAGCAGGATGTCTGACAAGAGGCGGGAGGGGATTGACGCCCGTTTGCAGAGGATGGTAAGATGACCGCATGTATCTGCGTGGTTCTAAATGGAGCGTACGCCAGCGGCGGAAAAAAGTGAATGTTTTTTTTGTCGCCGTGCTGATTCTTTTAATCGCTATCGTAACGTATATGGACCGGTTCGTCCTGACGTTCGAGACTTCGCCCTTCAACCCGACCCCCACTGCCACCCGTGCCCCGGAATCGTACGTCACTGACGCCGAGGCGCTCTTCAACGATGGCAAATTCCTCGAAGCGATCGACATGTACATGCAGGCCATCCGCCTCAAGCCGGATGACCCGTCGCTTTACACTGCCCTGGCTCGTGTTCAGATCTTCGCCGGGCGCTATGATGAGGCGCTGGTCAATACTGAAAACGCGTTGCTGCTCAACCCTGATAACTCAATGGCCCATGCCTTGCGCGGCTGGACACTGACCCAACAGGGCGATTACGTGGCTGCGGATGACTCGCTCAAGACCGCCCTCAGCCTGGATCCCAACAACGGCCTGGCTCATGCCTACAATGCCTTCCTTTACGGAAGGATGACCGTGGAGGGGGTGGGGCCTTATGTGGACCCGATCCAGACCGCCATTGCGGAATCCAATGCAGCATTGGCGCTGGCTCCCAATAGTCTCGAAGCTCACTGGGCACGCGGCTATATCTACCAGATCACCGACATCGACAATCTCCAACTGGCCATCCAGCAGTACCAGGAAGCCATTAATATTAATCCCAACATTTCCGCCCTGCACATCGATCTGGGCATTACCTATCGCGCCAACGGAAACATCAACGAAGCCCTTGAGCAATATACACTGGCAAACACGCTCAATCCTACTGACTACCTGCCTGACCTGTACAGTTCACGCGCCCTGATCGCGATTAGCGAATTCGAGAAAGCCGCGCAATACGCCGAATCGGCAGTACGCGATGCGCCCACGAATCCCTACCTGCGTGGCAACTGGGGATACATTCTATATAAAAACTTCGAGTGGACCGCCGCTGATGAGGAATTATCCCTGGCCATCTACGGCGGAAGCACAGAAGACGGTCAAGTTATCGAACCCATTGGCACCAGCGATGATATTTGGGTGGCGCGTTATTATTACGTATATGTTCTCCTGCTCGCTCAAACAGATCGCTGCGGGGAAGCCCTGCCCGTTACCCAGGTGATCCTGAATGCTTTCCGAGATGACACGGATGCCGTCTACAACGCTGAATATGTGCAGGATATTTGTGCCGCAAGCGCCGGGGAGACGCCCGTCCCGACCGCCACGGCAACCCTGGAAGCCACCCCTACTCCATGAAAATAACCCGTCGCCGCAATCTGTTCTATCAGCGCCGGACCTCGAACCTGTACCGCCTGTTTGCCCTGGTCGCGGTTCTCACCCTGGGAATCTGGTTGATCTTCCAATTGCGTTCCGGAGAGATCATCAGTCCCTTCGCACCCACTCCCACCGCCACGCGCACAGTCAACTCGTGGATGATGGAAGGTGATGCCTTCTTCATGGCTGGCGACCTGGAATCGGCCATTGCCGCCTACACAGAAGCTACCAACGTGGACCCAACCAATGCCATTGTCTGGGCCAGCCTGGCCCGCATCCAGGCCTACTCCTCCCGTCTATTGACATCCGATTCTGCCCGCCTGACGCGCCTGACCGAGGCGCTGGACTCTGCCAACCAGGCCATAGCCCTGGCGCCGGAGAACAGCGATGTTCTTGCGATCCGCTCCTTTGTTTTGGACTGGAACGCCGACCCCGCCCTGGATTCCCTGCGCACCGACGGACAGACGGCCGAGGATTTCATCTTTGAAGCCGACTCCGAGGGTTTGC
>CAZRCR010000217.1:0-4763 GCA_964598615.1 uncultured Anaerolinea sp. | reverse complement strand
CGATCTGGAACCACGTTTCGCCAGTCGGCAGCCAATTGACCGTAGACTCGAAGATGTGCTTGCCAAACTCTTCCGTGCCGATGGCTTTCAGGAACACGATCATGCTCCCCAGCCACGACAGTCCCGCCGCGCCGACCGCCACGCTGTGGCTCAACGCCTTGTTCTTGTTGGTGAACAAAATGATGACGAAAAACGCCAGAAGCGGGGGGAGCGGGAGAAGCCAGATCAAAGTCGTCATAAAATCTCCTACCACTTCATGAGATCGATATCATCGGCCACGACCGTCTTACGGCGGCGGTAGACCGAGATGATCAAGGCCAGGCCGACAGCCACTTCCGCTGCGGCGACAGCAAAGACAATAATGGCAAATGCCTGTCCAGCCATCTGGGACGGGTCGAGGTAGCGCCAGAAAGCCACCAGGTTTATATTGACGGCGTTCAGCATGAGTTCCACGCCGAGCAGGATGGCGACCGCATTCTTGCGGGCCAGCACACCGTACAGGCCGATGGAGAACAGGATGGCCGACAGGATCAGATACCAGGAAAGCGGAATGGTCATGGGGTCACCTAATCCTTCTTGCCCACACCGGCAATAAAGACCGCGCCGACCAGCGCCGCCAGCAGCAACACGGACGCCGCTTCGAACGGCAGGACGAACGCGTTCTCGGACACAAGAGCGGTCCCCAGCGACCGGACGAGGTCAACGCCCTCGGGCAGCGCAACCGGTACCCGGTCCGCGTCCGGGATGGACAGGACGACGAAGACCAGCCCGCCCAGGACAAGCAGTCCCAGCAAGGCCGCGACCGGCCAGGTGGAACGCGTCTGCGGACCCTGGTCACGCATTTCCTTGCGGGTCAACATGACGGCGAAGATGAACAGGATGGCGATGGCACCGATATAGACTACCACCTGCACCACTGCCAGGAAACTGGCCTGCAGGATGGCGTAGAGTATCGCCACCCCGAAGAGCGCCGCCACCAGCCACAGGGCGGCATGCAGCAGCTTGCGGGTGGTGACCACCATCAGCGCGGACCCGACGATCAGCGCACCGGTCAGAAGGAAGACGATTTGTTCAGCAGTCATGCACTGCTCCTAATGTTGCGCGGCTTGCGGAGCGAGTTTCTCCGCGGCTTTGCGTTGTTTGCGGCCCTGGGCACGCAGGATCTCTACTGTAACCACAGCGATGACAATGTTCGAGAGGAACATCCCGCCCACATAGATCCAGTTGGGCAGGTCCATCAGCAGGCGATGGAGCACGGCAGTATTGACCAGCACCACCAGCGACAAGGGCACGAGGAACTTCCAGTTGAAAGCCAGCACCTGGTCGATGCGGATGCGGGGCATGGAATATTTGACCCACATGATCGCCCAGTAGCCGAACATGGCTTTGGCAATGAAGATGAGCGCTTCGACGAACGGATTGCTGAAGAACTGGCCCACGAAACCCGGCAATTTCTCAAGCCCGAAGGCGCTGTAGCCGCCGAAGAATAGCACAGCCATGAAACCGCCGAAGGTGAAGGCGTGCAGGAGTTCGCTGGCGTAGAACCAGCCGAACTTCATGCCGGAGTATTCCACGTTGAAACCGGCGGTCAGTTCAGATTCGGCTTCGATCAGGTCGAAGGGCGAGCGTCCCAGTTCGGCGATGGCGCTGATGAAGAAGATCAGGAAGGCCAGCGGCGAAATGACCGCGAACCACATACTGCTCTGCCCGGCAATAACACCCTGCATGCTCATCGAGTTCGCCAGGATGGTCGGAACGAGCAGGATAACGACCATGGGGATCTCGTATGAGATCATGTTCGCCACCATGCGGAAGGCGCCAACGAGGGCATATTTGTTATTGGACGACCAGCCCGCCATGATGACGGACAGGGTGCCAAGTGAGCCCATCGCCACCACGAAGAGCAGGCCCACGTTCAGGTCCGCGTTGAAGATCTTGGAGGAAAGCGGCAGGATGGCCCACAGGGCGATGACCGACATGGCGGCCAGCACCGGGGCGATATTGTAGACCACCTTGTCTGCGCCGGCGGGAGTGATGTCTTCCTTGATGACCAGCTTGATGATATCCGCAAACGGCTGGATCAGGCCGAACGGTCCGATCCGGTTCGGGCCGACGCGGTCCTGGAAGCGGGCCACCACCTTGCGTTCCACCCAGACCAGGAAGATGTCAAGCACCATGGCGAAGACCACCAGCAGGGTGATACCCACCGCGTAGACGAGGATGGTGGCAAGCACATCGCTCAATCCCCAGCCCGTCAGCACGCCGGTCAGCCAGTTGGCGACGAAATTGATCGGGTTATTGATAAAGTCCGCAAACGTCATCGATTGCTCCTTAGACAACGAAAAGGCTGAAAGTATCTTCAGCCTTTATACGTCACCCTTGTTGGTCTAGACCCATTCCAGCATCCCCTTGCGCCAGGCATAGACCAGCCCGGCGACCAGGATGCCAATGAAGAGAATCCCCTCGAACACCACAAAGAGCGGCAGCTGGTTCAGGGACAGCGCCCACGGGAACAGGAAAACCGTTTCCACGTCGAAAACGAGAAAGATCAAGGCGAAGATGTAGTACTGTGCCTTGAACTGCACCCAGGACTCCCCGACCGTCTCAATACCGCATTCGTATGTACTTTGCTTGATGGGATTGGGTTTGTGAGGGGCCACGATTTTCGCAAAAATCAGTGGCACGATTGGCACGATGATACCGATCAAGAGGAAGATGCCAATATAAAGCCATTCGTTTTGCATAAGTGCTCCGGCTACAGATGAGTTGTCGTCATTCCGCGCATTGACCTGCGAATTTTACCATAAAGGAAACCCCGCTCGAACGGTGCGGTTTCCCGTCTTTTGCGTTATTTTTGTCATATCCTCTGCGGACCCCGAACCTGCCGCGCCGACCGGAAGCCGACTCTACCCCTTTTCGTCCCATCCTGCTGTAACAAAAGTCCCTTTATGATGGTTTCGCTATGCCGCCGGGAAGAAAACATTGTAGAATAAAAAAGATGGTGAATGGTTAATAGTGAATGGTGATCGGTCATTCACTCTTCGTGACTCTCCGGGACAGGCTTTATGAAAGTTTTCATCTCCTCCACCTACAAAGACCTGATCGACTACCGCGCCGCGGCCATCCGCGCCGTGGAAGGGACGGATTTCCAGGCCTCCAAGATGGAGGTGTTCGGGGCGCGTCCCGAAGAGCCGCTGGACGCCTGCCTGAAAGAAGTGGAGCAAAGCGACCTGTTCATCGGCATCTACGCACTGCGCTACGGGTTCATCCCAGAAAGTGCGGACGTGTCCATCACCGAAATGGAATACCTGCACGCCAAAAAGCTGGGCAAGCCGATTTATGGCTTTCTTCTCGACGAAGAGAACCAACCCTGGCTCAGAAAATGGGTGGAGGGCGAACCAGGCGAATCCAAACTCAAGGCTTTCAAGCAGCGCATCCAGAAAGCCCACATTTGCGATTATTTCACCACACCGGATGACCTGAGGGCAAAAGTCGCCAATGCCTTGAGCAATTTCGTGGCGAATCACCACGAACCCGAAGCTCCATCCCCCATTAACCATTCACCAATCCCTTCTCGCTGCTCCACCCTCCCCACTCAACCCTACTTCTTCGGTCGCGCGGACGAACTCAAAACCATCGCATCCGCCCTTTCTCCTGAATCTCGCACCTGGGGCGCACTGATTGACGGGCCTGGCGGCATCGGCAAGACTGCCCTCGCCATCAAAGCGGCGCACGATGCACCAGCAGATTTATTCGACCGCAAGATCTTCATCACCGCCAAAGTGCGCGAACTGACTGCCGAGGGCGAAACAGCGCTGAAAGATTTCACCCGCCCGACCTACCTCGCTATGCTGGACGAACTGGGCAAGGAATTGGGCGCAGACGGACTCGAAAAACTCGCGCCCGATGAGCGTCCCAACGAACTGCGCCTCGCGCTGGCGGGCAAGAAGGCGCTGATCATCTTCGACAATTTGGAAACCCTGCCCGAAGAAGAGCGCGTACGCCTGTTCCAGTTCCTCTCGCGCCTGCCCGAAGGCAACAAAGCCATCGTCACCTCGCGCCGTCGCAGCGACGTGGATGCGCGGATCATCCGCCTCGACCGCCTCGCGCGCGACGAAGCCCTGCAACTCATCGCCGAACTCGCCGCAAAATATCCGCGCCTCGCCCGCGCCTCCCAAAAAGAGCGCGAAGACCTGTACGAGATCACGCAGGGCAACCCGCTCTTCATCCGCTGGATCGCGGGGCAGTTGGGGCGTGAAGGCTCGCAGTGCCGCACCATCGCCGAAGCCTGCGCCTTCATTGACAAAGCCCACAAAGGCAACGACCCGCTCGAATACATCTTCGGCGACCTGCTGGAGACCTTCACCGCCTACGAGACAAAAGTCCTCGCCGCGCTGACGTATTTCAGCCTGCCCGCCAAACTCAAGTGGATCGCGGACATGACCAACCTGCCCGCCCGCGCCGCCGAGACCGCGCTGGAAGACCTCACCGACCGCTCCATCCTGACCTCCGACCTGCCCAAGCAAACCTACTTTTTACCCCCGCTGACAGCGAAATTCATCCGCACCCGCCGCCCCGACGCCGTAACCCAGACCGGCGACGCCCTCACCGACCGCGTCTACGCCCTCGCCATGCAATATGGTGGAGCCACTAACTACGAAGGCTTTAAAACACTGGACGCCGAATGGGACTTCGTCTCCGCTGCCCTGCCGCGCCTGCTGACAGGCGACAATGATCAGCTGCAAACAGTGTGCAGTCAACTT
>CAZRCR010000216.1:0-4780 GCA_964598615.1 uncultured Anaerolinea sp. | reverse complement strand
CTTCACCTTCAAGCGAGAGGAAATTCACGGTCTCCTGTACCAGCGTGACCGGGGCCACCGCCTGCAAAGCCGCCTGCCAGTTGGCGCAATCCCCCACCGAGAGCGGCACATAAACCACCGGACGAACCACATCGAAATTGACTGTGAAGAGTTTCTGCTCAGCCGTCAGGTTGCAGGTTCCAATCGGCTGGTTGGTGGGACAATTGGCATCTGCCGAGGGCTTCCACGTTACAGACAGGACCCCGAGAGTGCTGTTCCGGTGGAAACCGATGGTCATACCGGTTGCCCCCCCTGCACCATACTGGTTGTCTTCGGTCCAGGAAGTGTCTTTCAGCAGGGTAAAAAGCGTGTTGAACGGGCCTGCGATGCCATAAGTAGCACCCGTCCCTTCAGCGTGGACACGGCAAGCAGTCCCTGCGCCACCCGTTACCCAGTCCGAGAACGCAACGGTTTCCACTGTTACCGATCCGCCGATGGCTTGTTCGAACAGGGAGCGGATAACTTCACATTCGTCCGCTGAATAAGGGATGTACGATCCTACCTGCAAAAGCGGAACCGGGGATGCGGTTGGAAGCAGGGTCGGGGCAGGAGATTGTGTTGCAGTTGGGACAGAGGGTGTGTCGGTCACTTCCGGCGTAGAGGTAGGCACATCCTGCGGTTGCTGTGCGGCTTGCAGGGTACCCGCCACAGCCGTATCCACGGCACCGGGCACGGGCGTGGGGGTCGCGGCCCCGCTGCAGGCAGAAAGCAGGATGCCAGCAAGGATAAGACAAAAAACGAATTTCAGGGCTGATACTTTCATCAAATTTCTCCTTTTGAAGTGGATGTCGGTTTTCGATAGAGCAAACTGTCAGCCTCGCACTTTCCTGCGCAGGAACCACCCGGCGAGGAACAGACTGCCGATCAAAACCGGAACAGCAATGAAGAGAAGCACAAAAACCGGCTCTGTGGAACGGGACATCACTTCCAGGAACACTGCCGCAGAGAAAAAGCCCAGTGCCCCCACCCATTCCCAATGCCAGCCGATCAACAAACCCGCCAACATGAGTAAGGCCGGGATGTTATGGATGATGAAACCAACCAGGGTGGGCCAGAATCCCGCCCCGGTCCCGAAAACGTCGAGTGAGAACATGCCAACAAACAAAATAAACAGGATGCCCAGAATGCGGGGGGTCCAAAACAGGATGGATCGGGTCGATTTTTTCATGGTGTCCTCCGGGTCGATAATAGCACGAATCGGTAAGGATTGTCACACAAACTGCGGACGAAAAACGTTTGACGCACGCCTGCAAGTGTTGTACACTTTTCCCAATTCCACAGAAGCGAGGCTGTCTATCATGAAAAAGAAACGCAGTGCCTATCCAATCTTCGTTGTCGTTGTTTTTGCGCTGTTCATGCTCCTGCATCAGACCGATAAACTGCTCATCGGCTCTCTGCAAATCCCGGTCAGCGCGACTTTTGGCCTGAACGACTTCCAATGGGGTCTGATCAACTCCGGTGCTCTCATCATTGGCACCATTCTTTATCCCATCTGGGGCTACCTGTATGACCGCTATGCCCGCGCCAAACTGCTGGCGTTGGCATCGTTCATCTGGGGTGCAACCACCTGGATGAGCTCCATCGTCCGCACCTTCCCCGGTTTCCTGGCCACACGTGCCACCACCGGCATTGATGACTCGTCCTACCCCGGCCTGTACAGCCTGGTTGCCGACTACTTCGGCCCCAAACTGCGCGGCAAGGTATACGGCATCCTGCAATTGACCTCGCCCATCGGTTACCTGATCGGCATGGTTATGGCGCTCATGGTGGCGCCCCTGTTGGATGGCAAGCTCTTCCAACTGGAAGGCTGGCGTTCCATCTTCATCATTACCGGTTCGCTCGGCATCTTGATGGCCATCATCATCTTCTTTGGGATCAAGGAAGTGCCGCGCGGTAAGGCTGAACCCGAGTTCGAAAACATGGAAGAGATCGGGCAGGTGCGATTCAACTGGGCCGCTCTCAAGGATGCCTTGAAGAAAAAGACCATGTGGTTCGTCTTTCTGCAAGGGTTCGCGGGTGTTTTCCCGTGGAACGTGATCACGTACTTCTTCTTCGGCTACCTCATGACTGAGCGCGGTTACGACAACAACGCCGTGCTGTTCACCATGGCTCCCATCGTTCTCATCCTGGCTGCCGGATACTACGTGGGCGGCGCGCTGGGCGACTGGCTGTTCAAGCGCACCCCAAAAGGTCGCATCCTTGTCTCCAGCGCCGGCGTGATCCTCGGAGCAATCTTCCTGTTCTTCGCCCTGAACACCCCGGTTGCTGACCGTACCACTTTCTTCATCCTGATGTCCCTGACCGCCCTGTTCATGCCTTTCTCCTCGCCCAACGTCATCTCGACCGTTTTCGACATTACCCTGCCGGAAGTGCGCAGTTCGGCACAGGCCGTGGAATACTTCGTCGAGAACAGTGGCGCCGCCCTGGCCCCCATCATTGCCGGTGCGATTGCCGTGGCAGCGGGCAGCAAGCAGTTCGCCATCCTGACCGTCTGCGTTTCGGCCTGGGTGCTGTGCTTCTTCTTGTATCTGGGTGCGCTGTTCTTCATTGACGGCGACATCAAGAGTCTGCGCGCGCAGTTGGCCGCTCGCGCCAAAGCCAAATAGATTCCCAGCCCCTCTCCCTGCTGATACGGGAGAGGGGCTATTTTTATGAATATCGTCCAGATCGATCCAGCCAACCGCAGGCAAGTTCATGATTTTATCGGTCTGCCTGCCCGCATCTACCGCGACATCCCGCAATGGGTGCCGTCGATGGAAGGCGAAGAGCGCGCTCGTCTGGACAAAGAACATTACCCGTACTACAAACATTCTGCCGCAGCCTTCTTCGTGGCCTATCAAGACAACCAGCCGGTGGGACGTATCGCCGTGCTGGACAATCGCCCCTACAATGAACACAACCACGAAAAGATGGCTTTCTTTTACCTGTTCGAGTCCATCGCGGACCCGGAACCGGCGCGCGGCCTTTTTGAGTCCGCCTTCGCCTGGGCCAAAGCCCGGGGGCTGGAGCAGGTTCTCGGTCCGAAAGGCTTCACCGCCCTGGATGGACTTGGGCTGCTGGTGAAGGGTTTCGAGCGGCGTCCTGCCCTGGGACTGCCCTACAATCCACCTTATTATCCGGAATTGATCGAGAGTCAGGGGTTCGAGAAGGTTAACGATATTGCTTCCGGCTACTTGGGTGCAAACCTGGTCTTCCCGGAACGCGTCCATGAACTGGCCGAACGCATCCGTGAGCGCCGTGGGCTGACCATTGCTTGCTTCCGCACCCGCGGCGAACTGCGTCAAGCGCTTGGACATCTCGAAGAACTTTACAACGGAGCGCTGGAAGGGACGAGCGGCGGCACACCGATCAGCCAGGCTGAAGTCAAGGCACTGGCGGCCCAGATGCTCTGGTTCGCCGACCCGGCGCTGATCAAGATCGTCATGAAAGGAGAACGCCCCGTGGGCTTCCTGCTGGCCTATCCCGACATCTCCGCCGCCCTGCAAAAAACGCGGGGAAGGTTGCTTCCCTTTGGCTGGCTGACCATCCTGCGGGAACTGCGCACTACTGACTGGATCAACATCAACGGGGCGGGTATGATCGAGGAATACCGCGGGCTGGGCGGCACAGCCATTCTGTACAGCGAGATGTTCAAGAGCGTGACCGGCAATCCGCGTTACCGTCATGCCGAGGTGGTACAGATCGGAATGGAAAACGAAAAGATGCAACGCGAAATGGAGAATTTCGGTGTAGACTTTTATAAAATGCATCGTATATATAAGAAAGCTTTGTAATATCCATCCTTGAGGAGGCAATCATGGTCAAAATCGTAGCTGATACCACATCTGGTCTACCGCGCGAAATGCTTAAATCGCTCGGCATAGCACTCATCCCGCAAGTCGTCGTCTTCGGGGAGGAGTCGTTCCGGGATGATACGGAACTGGATACTGTTACATTCCTGCAAAAGCTTAAGGCATCGGCAGCCTTACCCAAGACCGCTGCCCCACCGCCGCCCCTCTACTTCCCCATCTTCGAGGATGCCAAGAAGAACAAAGATGAGGTGGTTGTGGTAGCTCCATCCGCCAAGGTCAGCGGCACCGTTCGTTCTGCAGAAATCGCTGCCCAGGATTTCCCCGGCCTCAACGTGTATGTTGTCGATTCCCGGACCATTGCCGGGGATCTTGGCACGCTCGTCCTGCTGGCAAACCAATGGGCAAGGGAAGGTGCGACCGCGGCCGAGATCGTCAAACGGCTGGGAACCTACACCTCGCGCGGACAGACCTACTTCCTCGTGAACACGCTCGAATATCTCCAAAAAGGCGGGCGCATTGGCGGGGCCAAGGCCTTGCTTGGCGAGTTGTTACAAGTCAAGCCGATCCTGTGCATTCGCAATGGACAAGTGGAACCGTTCGAACAGCAGCGCACCAAGAAACGCGCCGTGGCTCGACTGGTGGAGATTATCGAGGAACAATGCCCCCCAAACGCCGAGTCGCACCTGTGCGTGATGCAGGCTGATGCTTTGGAGGAAGCCGAAGCGCTGGCAGCTGATCTCAAATTCCGGATGAAATTGCCCCACATTCCGGTCTACGAACTGCCGCCCGCCATCGTTGTCCATGCCGGGCCGGGCGCGCTGGCAGTTGGTTTCTTTGTTGCTTAAAAGGCCTATGGTATAATTCGCAGGCTATTTTATAAATCCCCACGTTTTGTGGTTTTCAAGGAGAGTACTTATGTCAGGTCACAGCCACTGGGCAACCATCCGCCG
>CAZRCR010000215.1:0-4784 GCA_964598615.1 uncultured Anaerolinea sp. | reverse complement strand
TTGTCATGCTCCTGGGCGCCAACCCGCCCTTCCAGGGGAAAATGTTGGCGCAGTTGGAAGTCACCAACGCCTTCCTATTCATGGCATTTGCCGTCATCGGCAGCGGCGCGTGGTTGGGATTTTTGCTGACCGGCTGGCAGGTCCGCGATACGCTCGGCGTGGCTGCGCTGGTGCTCTTCGGCCTGCTGGCGCTTCTGACCGGGCGGGCAGCTTTCCGCGCTGCGTACGTCAACGAGAATGATGGCACGGAGTACCTGGTCTATGCCCACGGGGCAAGCGACGTCAAAGATATGCTGGCGCAGATCGCGCGCATCTCGGAACAGACGACAGGCGGCGAACAAGACCTGCAGATCGCCTATGATGCCGTTTCCCCCACGCAGGGCGTTTCGTGGCCGATCAAATGGTATCTGCGTGATTATCCGAACAATATCTCCTTCGACACACCGGGGGCCGAAATCGCCGGATACCCGGTGCTGGTGGTCGACCGCAAGAATTTCGAGAATATCCTGCCGCTGGTGGGCGACGACTATTACGAGATCGAATACCTGCGCATGGTCTGGCCCAATCAGGATTATTTCAACCTGACCTGGGAACGGATCAAACAAACTCTGGCAACCCCAGCCATGCGGGAGGCATTGTTCCAAATCTGGCTTAACCGTGACTACAGCCAGTATGCCCTTGCCACCGGGAAGACCGGGCTGACGGTGCAGGATTGGTCTCCATCGGCAGCCATGAAGCTGTACATCCGCAAGGATATTGCTGTCCAGATCTGGGGCTTAGGCATCATTCAGGAAGCAGTCGTACAACCCGATCCGTACGAAAGCGGGAAGGTCACGCTGACAGCCGACCTGTCCGTCGGCCTGCTCGGCAGCGACCCGGGTCAGCTCAACAACCCGCACGGGATCGCGGCTGCCCCCGATGGTTCGATCTACGTGGCAGACACCTACAATCACCGCATCCAGCATTTTGCAGCCGACGGTACTTTCCTCAACGCATGGGGTTCCTACGACAACGGAGCGGATGGTCCTGCTCCCATGGGCACGTTCAACGAACCCTGGGGAGTGGCTGTTTCGCCAGACGGGGAATGGGTCTATGTAGTGGATACATGGAACCACCGCATCCAGAAATTTAGCGCCGATGGGGTCGCCAAACTGGCATGGGGTTACGGCAATTACGATCCCTATTCCAGCGATCCATTCGGGATGTGGGGGCCGCGCGGCATAGCGGTCGACAAACAGGGGCGCGTCTATGTGAGCGATACCGGGAACAAACGCGTGCTGGTGTATGATGCTGACGGGAATTTCCTGTTCCAGATCGGCAGCGGCGGGATGGAACTGGGACAGTTCGAGGAGCCGGTGGGACTGGCTTTCGATGCCCAGGGGTACCTGTACGTGGCAGACACCTGGAACCAGCGTATACAGGTCTTCATCCCCGGAGAAACGACCTATGATCCCTACCTGCAATGGGAGGTCGCCGGCTGGTATACGGACTCGCTGGAGAATAAGCCTTACCTGGCCATAAGCAACATGGGCCACCTTTTCGTCACCGACCCGGATGCTTTCCGGGTGATCGAGTTCACCACCGGCGGGATCTTTGTCCGCACCTGGGGCGATTACGGAATCGGGCTGGATAGCTTCGGTCTGGCCTCCGCTGTGGCGGTGGATGCCGAGGGACGTGTCTGGGTGACGGACGCGCTCAACAGTCGCATCCTGCGGTTTACCATGCCATAAAAGAAGCGCGGACTTTATCGGCTTCGCCCTTCTCGAAAAAAGAATGCGTCGCGCCAACCTCTCGCCCGGATGACGCGACGCATTGCGCGTCTGCAGGCAAGAGTGCGGACTTTTTTCCACCGCAGAAGTGCAATTCGGCAGATGAAATCAAATCGCCGCGGTGATATAATGCCAACGTTTCACATCTTCCCATGGGAGAATGCCCCGCATGAAACTCCACGAGTACCAATCCAAACAAATATTTGGCAAGTATGGCGTCCCGGTGCCAAAGGGACGCGTAGCGGCTACCGCAACCGAGGCGAGACAGATCGCCGAAGAATTGGGTGGCCGCGTTGTCATTAAATCCCAGGTGTTGGTGGGCGGACGCGGCAAGGCGGGCGGTATCCGCGTTGCGAAAACGGCCAAGGAAGCCGAAGAACTCGCCACCCAGATCCTGGGGATGGAAATCAAAGGCCTGCCAGTCCGCAAGGTCCTGGTCGACCCGGCGGCCAATATCGAGCAGGAGATCTACCTTGGCATCACCAACGATCGCGCTGCCCGCCGCCCGGTCTTCATGGCCTCAGCGGCCGGTGGTGTAGAGATCGAAGAAGTCGCCCGCACCAACCCGGAAAAGATCATCAAGATGCACATCGATCCGCTGCTCGGTCTGCGTGATTACCAAGCGCGCGACATCGCCGTGGGGATCGACCTGCCCAAGGAATACTGGAAGCAGTTTGCCGAGATCTGCCGCGGCCTGTGGCGCGCCTATATGGATTGCGACGCCACCCTGGCAGAGATCAACCCACTCGTCATCCTGAAGGAAAAGACCCTGATGGCGCTGGACGGCAAGATGTTGATCGACGACAATGCCCTCTTCCGCCATTCTGACCTGGCCGAAATGCGCGACGTGGACGAGGAAGCCCCGGCTGAAACCGAGGCGCGCAAGTACGGTCTCTCGTTCATCAAGCTCGACGGTCAGATCGGCTGCATGGTCAACGGCGCGGGACTGGCCATGACCACCATGGATATCGTCAAACTCTTCGGCGGTGAACCGGCCAACTTCCTGGATATCGGCGGCGGCGCCAGCGCCGACAAAGTGGCCGCGGCCATGCGCATCATCCTCTCGGACAAGAACGTCAAAGCCATCCTGTTCAACGTCTTTGGCGGCATCACCCGCTGTGACGAGGTGGCCAAAGGCATTCTCACCGCCCTGGCGGAAGTCAAGCCGACCATTCCGATGGTCGTCCGCCTGGTGGGGACGAACGCAGAAGAAGGCCGCAAACTGCTGGCCGATGCCAAGATGATCACCGCAGAAACCCTCGCCGACGCAGCCCAGAAAGCCGTCGCGGCGGCGAAAGCATAAGGAGGCCGAAATGAGCATTCTCGTCAATAAAGATACCCGCCTGCTGGTGCAGGGCATCACAGGCAACGAAGGCCTCTTCCATACCCAGCAGATGGTCAATTACGGCACCAAGGTCGTAGCGGGGGTCACCCCCGGCAAGGGCGGTGACTGGGTGCTGGATGGCAAGGTACCGGTATTCGACTCGTGCAAGGCCGCCGTCGAAGCTACTGGTGCGAACACGTCCATCATCTTCGTTTCGGCGCGCTTCGCCCCGGACGCGATCTTCGAAGCTGCCGACGCGGGCATTCCGTTCATCGTCTGCATCACCGAGGGCATCCCGGTACAAGATATGATGCGGGTGCGCGAATACCTCGACCAGAAAGGCACCCGTCTCCTCGGTCCGAACTGCCCTGGCCTGCTGACCCCCGGTGAAGCCAAGGTCGGTATCATCCCCGGCAATATCGCCATCCCCGGCAACGTCGGCTGCGTCTCCCGCTCCGGCACCCTGACCTACGAGGTGCTCTACGCCCTCAAGCAGGTCGGCATGGGCGCGTCCACCTGCGTGGGCATCGGCGGTGACCCGGTCAACGGGACGAACTTCATCGACTGCCTGCAAATGTTCGAGGATGATCCCCACACCGAGAAGGTTGTCATGATCGGCGAGATCGGCGGCACGGACGAGGAAAAGGCCGCCCAGTTCATCGCTTCCAAAATGACCAAGCCGGTCGTTTCCTTCATCGCCGGTCAGACCGCCCCTCCCGGAAAACGCATGGGGCATGCTGGCGCCATCATCGAAGGCGGCGCGGGTACGGCTGCCGACAAGGTGAAGGCTCTCGAGGCGGCTGGCGTGAAAGTTGCCAAACACCCCGAAGAGATCCCCGCCCTTCTGAAGTAGAAAACAAAAACCCGGTTCTTGCGAACCGGGTTTTGATTACCAGAGCAAATCCTATTTCTTCTGTGCAGCAACGAAATCCACTGCATGGCCGACGGTGGTGATCTTCTGGGCATCCTCGTCCGAAATCTGCGAGCCGAACTTGTCCTCGAAGGCCATGATGAGTTCCACCAGGTCGAGCGAGTCGGCTTCCAGGTCCTCGCGGAAACGGGCTTCGCGGGTGACCTTCTCAGGCGCAACACCCAGCAAGTCCACGATGATTGCCTTGACCTCTTCAAAAGTATCTGCCATTTTCTGCCTCCTGTGATTTTTTACGGGCACAATTGTAATCGTTTCGCCTGTATAATTCAATACAAGGAACACAAACCTATGACAAAAGTTGCGCCCATCGACCAACGCAAAGCTGACCATATCAAGATCAACCTCGAACAGGATGTCCGTTCGGCGCTGACCAGCGGACTGGAACGCTACCGTTTCATCCACGAAGCGCTGCCGGAGCTGGACCTGGAAGCGGTCGATCTGACCCTCGACCTGTTCGGCAAAAAACTGAACGCGCCCATCCTGGTCTCGTCCATGACCGGCGGGACAGAGGAAGCCCGCACGATCAACCAGCGTCTGGCCGAAGCCGCCCGGGAAGCAGGCGTGGCCATGGGCGTGGGCAGTCAACGCGCTGCGCTCGAAGACCCATCCCTGGCCGGTACGTTTTCAATCACTCGAAAAGTTGCGCCCGAGATCCTTCTGTTTGCCAATCTGGGTGCGGTCCAACTCAATAACGGATACGACCTCGATGAATGCCGCCGCGCCGTGGAGATGATCCAGGCCGACGCGCTCATCCTGCACC
>CAZRCR010000214.1:0-4786 GCA_964598615.1 uncultured Anaerolinea sp. | reverse complement strand
GAGGTCGCCCCCCAGCCATTCATCGAACGCGCCATAACTGATGACCGCCCCAATGCTGTAGTCATTCTCGGCAGGAGGGGTGGCATCTGCGCTGAAATCACCGGGGATAATGGCGCCATTCCCGTCCAGAACAACAATGTTGAAGGTCACACCCGTGCCCAGGTTGACCTGCGAGCTTCCTTCCACGGCCAACACCGGGTTCAGCGTGGTCTGTCCATCCCCGGCGAGGTATGAGGACCAGTTCTCATATGTGCCGCTGGTAGTGCCCATGTAAGTGGCAGTGTCGCGCAAGAGCGTTTGTCCCACCGTGAAACCCTGCACTTCGACGAGATTCCACAAACCACCATAACCCACATAGCCAATGTGGTCAACATGGAAGTGGGAAATGACAACATAATCCAGTTGTTTACACCCCAACACTGACTCGATGTACGGGCCAATTACAGCAGCATCGGCACTGCTATTCCAGTAGGATTCTCCTGCATCGAAAAGCAGGGATTCCCCCGTTGGCCCAACGATCAAGGTGGAATCTCCCTGACCGATATTGATGTGGTGGATCTCCAACATGCCGGGCGTCCAGGAACCCGAGCCACATTCACCGACCGTGCCATTGATCGTCCCCTTGGTTGGGGAACTCGTCGGAGTAGCAGACCAGTCACCATCATCCGGCAAGCGGTACCACGAAACGTCATATGCGGTTGAAGGATAGGTATAACTGTCGAGGATCGTCGTTTGATCATCCATCAACAGGCGGACATCATCCCCGGTATTATTGAAGTAGCTGCTGCGGTCCATCGTCCAGAACCCATGCGCCGCGATGGTAGTACCAGCAGGGATTTGGATTGGCGATGCGCCGCCGCCAGCAATATCGTCGATATAGCAGTAGCTGATATCCAGCGCAGTATCCGTTGTATTATACAATTCCACCCAATCTACACCGCTGGTAGCGGTAGGCAGAATTTCATTGACTACCACCTGGCCCGCAGTAAGCGCACAGCCCACCGCGCGCACAGACATCATGGGCTGGAAAGCAGATGTCAGAAGCAGAACAAAGGTCAAGGCAAAGCCAACAAACGAGGATCGCTTTTTCATCGGGTCTCCTTATGAAAGATGAGTTGGTTTTGGGGGTGCAAAATAAGTCTATAACATTTCTTTCAGTTTTACAACCAAGAAACGAATCAAAAAGGCCGTATCCTTAAGACGTCTTTTTCTGCGTAAGGAAACGGCCTGCGGCAATTCAGTATGGTTTTTACCGGGCAAACGGGCTGAACTTTGTCTCCCGGTCATAGTAGTCCTCCCCTTCGGCCCTTTTCAGTTTCCCCACCACCAGGTACGTCAGCGGCGTCATCAAAGTCTCCACGCCCACCTTGAAAAGGTAGTTCGTCACCGTCAGGGTGAGGAACAGGCTCCAGGGGAAGACCCGGAACAGGGACGCCACGACAACGAAGACGAGCGTATCCACCAGTTCGCCGACGATGGTGCTGCCGATGGTGCGCATCCACAGCCAGCGGCCGCCGGTCAGGACCTTCATCCGGGCCAGGACGAACGAGTTGGAGAACTCCCCCGACCAGTACCCGGCCAGGCTAGCCAGCACGATCCCCCCACTGGACATGCCGCCCAGGATGGCAAGGTATGCTGCATCTCCGGCGTAGGACTGCCACTGCGATTCGCCGGGCAACCGGCTGACGGTCCAGAAGACGAGCGAGGCAAGTGCCATGCAGACGAAGCCGGTCCAGATGACCCGCCGCGAGGCTTTGTAGCCATATACTTCGGTCAGGATATCGCCGAAGATGTAACTAACCGGGAAGAGCAGCGTCCCGGCATCGAAGGCCAGGGGGATGCTGCCAATCCGCAGACCCCAGTCCACGATCTTGGCGGATGAGGCGATGTTGCTGACAATGAGCACCGTGATGAACACAGCCATGATCAGGTCGAGGTAACGGTATTTTTTCATGAGGTACTTTCTGCCACTTTGGCCTTCATCCGGCAGAACGAACACTGACCGGGCGCCGAGGTGGGCTGACCACAGTCTGTGCAAGGATGGAGTTCCTGACGTACATCTTCTTTCTGCACGAATAATCCATTCTTGCGAGCTTCGAGGAAGTCGAGATAAAAGATGAGCTTGGCACTGGGGCGTTCGTTCTCGAGTTGGTTGAGCAGTTCTTTGTAGTAGATGGACGTTGATTCCACTGAGAACGGACATTCTTCGTAAATGTACTCGATGCCGCGCAGGAGGGCGTAGGCCGCCATCTCACGCTCGTAGAAGCGGCACAACGGCTTGACCTTGCGCGCCAGACCGGGGGTCCCGGGAAGCACCGGTCCCTGACGCAGGAGGTACTCACCCGCCCAGGTCAGCGTATTACCGAACAGCACCGCGGCTTCATCATCGAGGTTGTGACCAGTCGCCAGTACGTCGTAGCCGAAGTCACGCGCGATGCGATTCATCTCGTGGCGTTTGACCAGTCCGCAGGCAGAGCAGATCTTCTCATGGCCGCGGAAGGTCTTTTCGGCCAGTTCCGGAACGGTAGCCCCGATCTCATCCTTAATATTGACCACATGCAGTTTCAGCCCATTTTGCGTGGCAAATTGCTCCGTCAAACGTTGGGACTCAGACGAGTAACCGAAGCCGCCGTCGATGCCCAGGCACAGGTACAAACCATCGGCCTGGTAGCCGAGGCGGTGGAGGATGTCCCACAACGAGAGCGAATCCTTGCCACCGGAGACAGCAACCAGCACTTTCTCGCTGTGCTTGAACATGCCGTATTTTTTGATAAAGCGCTCGGTCTGCTCGGGGAGCCATTCGAGATAGTGTTCCTTGCACAGGCCAAGGTGATGGTGAGGCATGTTGATGACGGCCTTTGCGCCGCATTTTGTGCATTTCATGCTAACCGCCGGAAATCACATCCACAAGTTTGACAACATCCCCATCCTTGAGAATCTCATCTTCGGTGATCATCTCACCATTGCGCGTGGCAATGACCGACTCGGGCAGAATGTTGCTCTTTTTGAGCGCGTCCAGCAAGGCCATGCCGGGGCGGACTTCGTATTCTTTTTTACGCAGGATCAGTTTGACCATAGGCTCTCCGGGGCACGGATTTTACCATGCCCGTTCGAATTATACCCACTTGGGCATATCAAAAACAACCGCCGCCAGAGAGGCGGCGGAAGCGGTTCTACAAAAATCTCAAATGCTTTGGCGGCTCGTTCACCCGCCCGGCGTATTCGCCGTGGTAGTCCTCCGGCATGAGCACCCCGATCTGGCACATGATCTCGTCAGCAATCTCCTGGCGCAATTCACCGTTCATTTTTTCGCCATTGGTCTCGATGGTGAACGGTTTCCCCACGCGCACATGAAAGGGAGTGCGCTTCAGTTTTTTGAGATTGGCGCCGAAATCTTCGCCGCCCCAATGGGCGATGGGCAGGATGGGCGCTCCTGAACGCAAAGCAAGCATGGCCGTACCGGGCTGACCACGTAACAGCCGCCCGTGATAGGAACGCGTCCCTTCGGGAGCAATAGCCAACAGGTCCCCGGCCTTGAGAACGTCGAGGCAGCGGCGCATGGCATCCAGGTCCGCTTCGCCGCGGCGGACAGGAATGGCCTCCCATAAGTTGAATAGCCAGCCCATGAACTTGCTATCCCACGTCTCGATCTTAGCCAACCCGATCATCCTGCGAGGTTGGAGATGAGCGAACAGCAACGGGACTTCAAGTGAGCCGATGTGGTTGGTAACCAGGATCATCGGTCCGGTCATCGGGACTTTGGGAAAGTCCTGCTTTTCGATACGGCAGAGCACATCCGTCCCCACGCGGATGATGGTGTCCATGAACCAGCGCGAGAAGGATTTCATGCGGGTTTTTGGGTAATGAACTCGATCTGGGCCGGGAGCAGTTCCACTTCGATCTCCTTGCCCTCATAACAGACAGTCTCGCCATCACAGTGGACCGGGAGCGTACCCCGCACAGCCGTAGCCTTGATCCTGTGCGCCTGAGCCATGGTCACTTCCTTTTGGGTGGCCTGGGTGCCCTTCATGAAGAAGGGGATCAAACCAAAAACGCGCAACTTGCTGGCCGCACGCGCCAGGCACAGGTCGAAAATCCCATCGCCAGGGTCGCCGTTGGGGGCAAAGAAGAAGCCACCGCCCATCCGCCGTCCATTCATAAAGGAAAGCATCAAGGCGGGAATCTCCATTTCCTTGTCATCGTACTGTAGTTTGACCAGCGGGGCCTTGTAATAGATAAAGACCGTTTCAAGGGCTGCGATGAGATAGAGCAACAAACCGCGCGTCCAGCGAATGCGGGCAGCCACAAAACCGGTGGCGGCATCGAAGCCAATACCCACACCGTTGCCGAAATAACGGCCTTCGGGATAATCACCGCCCTTGACAATGCCCACGTCCACACGACGGCGGTAATTTTCAGCCAGGATACGGCAGCCTTCGTCCACCCCGCCGGGGATGCCCATGCCATAGGCAAAATCATTCCCCGTGCCCACAGCGATCTGTCCCATGGCAGTCTTGTCGAACCCGGCCAGCTTGGCCTTCATCAGGCCGTTCATCACTTCGTTGGCCGTTCCATCGCCGCTGGCAACGATCACAGCGTCATATCCCTTGCGAGCACCCTGCTCCGCCAGTTCGGTGGCATGGAGCGGACGCTCCGTCAGCACCAGGTCATAATCGATTTTGAGTTCTTTCAGTTTCGCTTCCATCTCGGGAAGCACCCGTCCGGCAAACCCGCGGCCGGAAGTGGGGTTGACGATCAACAGATAACGGGCCATGACTCTCTCCTC
>CAZRCR010000213.1:0-4822 GCA_964598615.1 uncultured Anaerolinea sp. | reverse complement strand
GCACCACGGCACTGTTAAAAATGCTGTTGACATTCGGAGCAGCCGACCGGGTAATGATGGGGTTGCCCGAATACCGCCATACGATCTCATTACTCCCCGCCGGGCGTTCTTCCCAGGGAATATTCACTAATTCGGAACCTGCTAACACTAATTTCGCCATGATCTGGTCCTAAATCTTGTAACAAGCCGCAAAATGTTCAGGTTCGACCTCTACCAGAGGGGGCTGCTTTGCGGTGCATTGGGTATCCTTACGGGGATGCTGGCAGCGTGAGTAATAAACGCAGCCGGTGGCATGGTTGCGGCCTTCTTCTTCCAGATGGATATCGACCTGTTCCCATTTCTTATCCAGCCGTGGTACGGAAGCCATCAACATTTTTGAGTAGGGGTGGACAGGAGTGCCAAAGATCTTGCCGGAGGAACCGAACTCGGCCACACATCCGCGGTACAGGATCACCGCCCGTTCACTGATGTAGTATGCCAGCGACAGGTCGTGTGTAATGAACAGAATGGATAGACCTTCCTTCTTCAACTCTCCCAGCAGGTTGAGGATATCGATACGGGTGGAAGCATCCAGCATGCTGATGATCTCATCCGCCACCAATAATTTGATATCCAGCAGCAGCGCCCGCGCGATCAAGAAGCGCTGCAGTTGGCCGCCGCTGAGCTGGTGCGGGAACTTGTTGAGCACATGTTCAGGGTTCAACCCTACGCACTTCATAACCTCCCGCACTTTTTCTTCCCAGGCTTGCGCCTGCATATCGGGATAGAACTCATCGTGTACGATCTTGAACAGCCGGTCGGCCTTGAAGATAGGGTTATAACAGGAGAAGGGATCCTGGAAGACGCCTTGAACGGTACGGTAATATTCCTTGATATCCGATTCTTTGATTCCGGCAATATCCTTGCCGTCAACGTTGATCTTTCCTTCGGTGGGGGTGATGAGGCGCAGGATCATCTTCCCGATGGTGCTTTTACCGCTGCCGCTTTCACCGATCAACGAGACAACCTCGTTCTCCTTGATATCGAAGCTGACGTTGTTGACGGCATGCAGCTGCTTGCCGCCAAACGTGCCTACCCGGTAGGTCTTGGAAACATTTTCCAGTTTAAGCATGGTGTCCGGTCTCCTTCCAGCAGGCAACGTAGTGGTTCTTTTCGATCTCCAAGAAGGGCGGAACTTCACTGCATTTCTCGAAGGCGTAGGGGCAGCGTTCGCGGAACCGGCAGCCGGTCGGCGGGGTGAGCAGCAGCGGCGGCTTGCCCGGGATGCCTTCCAGCGGGTTGTCGGTGTATTTGACACCTACCTTGGGCAAAGAGGATATAAGCAGATGGGTGTAAGGATGGCGGGCACGGTTGATGATCGTTTCGGTGGGCGCTTTTTCAGCCAGTTGCCCGGCATACATGATCAGGATGCTGTCGGCGATCTGGTAAAGGATGGACACATCGTGGGTGATGACGATCATGCTGTTCACCCATTCCTGGTCGCGGAATTCGACCAGCATCTCAGCCACCGCTTTCTGGCTGGACACATCCAACGCGGAAGTGATCTCGTCGGCGATCAATAACGAGGGGTTCATCAAGGTTGATAGCACCATGACCATACGCTGCTTCATACCGCCTGAAAGCTCAATGGGGAACATATCCAGCACTTCATGCGGCAGCTTTACCAGATCAAGGCGGCGGAGTAATTCTGGTTTGATCTGCGAGAAATCAACTTTCTTTGCCCTGAGCAGTTCCTCGGTCATCTTACCGATCTTTTGGATCGGGTTCATGGCGTTCATGGCGTACTGCGGGATGATGGATACCTTGCTGAAACGGAAATCATCCATCTTGTTCATGTCCCAGATCGGCAGTTCGCTCCCATCCAGTTGTACTTTACCCTGGATATATTTCATGGGGGGCTTCAACAGGATCAGGCTGTGCCCCAGGGTCGTTTTACCGCAGCCGGATTCCCCGGCCAAGCCCATGATCTCGCCATCTGCGATGGAGAAACTGGTATTCTCCAGGGCATGTACATCGCCCCTCAAGGTGTTGTAATAAACCGTCAGGTTTTCGATTTTCAGTGTCATGGCTACAACTCCCTGAGTTTCGGGTTGAAGACTTCGTCCAGGCCGACATTCATGGTGTAGAAAGCACCCACAATGGCAGTGATCGCCAGACCGGGCGGAATGAACCACCACCAGAACCCTAGCTGCAACGCACCCCACAGCACCGAGTACTGCATCATCAACCCCAATGAGAGCGTATTGGTCGGTCCTAGGCCGATGAAATCCAGGGTGGCTGCGGTCAGGATCGCCCCGCCAAATTCCAGGATGAAGGACATGACCAGATACGACATCATGTTGGGGGCGATCTCGGTGAAGATGATCTTGGAAGGTTTCATACCGGTCAGGCGCGCCAGGTCTACAAAATCGCGCGTGCGCAGCGAGAAGGTCTGCGCTCTAACGGCACGCGCTACCCACGGCCAGGTTGTTAATCCGATAAAGAAGCATTCCGTCCATAGGCTGCGGACTTGCAGGTAGGCAGCGATGATGAGCAGCACAGCCATGCCGGGGATGACCAGTACGATGTTGGTGAGGATGTTCAAAACCTCATCCACCAGTCCGCCCCGGTACCCGGCGGTAAATCCTACCAGGATGCCGATCAGGGTTGCCAGTCCGCCGCCGATCACGCCCACCATAAAGGTGGCGCGCAGTCCCAGCACGAACTGGGCGAATACATCCTGTCCGAAAAATGTCGTCCCGAATAGGAACTCCGAGGAAGGAGCCTGGGCACCCATCGGATTCAGGTAATCAAAGGGATCGTTTTTAATGATCAACGGCCCAAACAAGCCTAGCAGCAGGAAGAACAGGATCATGTAGAGTCCGATCACTACCTTTTTATTACGGAAGGCAAAGTAGATGAATTCGTTGGTCTTTTTCATGCTGACTCTCCCGTCATGCCTCTGCGCGTCCTCGGGTCAACGATCACATAGACGATATCAATGGCAAAGTTTGCCAGCAGCACGCTGATGATGATGAAGAGGAAACAGCCCTGGATCAGGAAATAATCCTGGTTCTGAATGGCGGCCAGGATCAAATAACCAATGCCGGGATAGGAGAAAACCACTTCGGTTACCAATGCGCCGGCTACGATCACACCCAACTGCAAGGCCAGACCGGTAAGCTGCGGAAGGATGGCATTTCGGAAGGCGTACTTGCGTACCAGGCTCCGCGGCGCACCGAGCGCTTCCAGGTAGTGAGAGTAATCGGCTTCCAGTTCGTAGATGATCATGTTGCGCATGCCGATCGCCCAGCCGCCAAATTGCACCATGAATAAGGAGAAGAACGGCAAAAACCAGTGCAGTAGCACGTCGCCGATGAATTTCCAGGATAGCGTGGGCGACAGCGAAAAGCTGTAGGCGCCCGCGATGGGGAAGACGTCCAGGATAATGCCGAAGAACCAGGCCAGTAAGATGCCCAGCCACATGTAGGGCGTGGCGGTGAGGATGTAGCCGATGGGTGAAACCGTGTTATCCAGCCACTTGGAACGCGCCGCGACCGCGCCAAAATTGTTGCCGGCCAGCCAGGATAACAGGATGGCGGGCAGCAGTAGCGCCACGTCGTAGGGAATGGCGTTCATCAGCACCTGCGTGACCGGTTTGGGAAACAGGTAGGCGCTGATGCCCAGGTCGCCGCGCAGCAGGTTGGCCCAAAAGTTGAGATACTGCTGCCAGAGCGGCAGATCCAGCCCGAACAGGTGCGTGTAATACTCCTGCATCACCGAGGCGGCCGTGGAATTGACCGAAACACGGGCCAACATGTTGGCCACCGGGTTGCCCGGCATGAAGCGCGGGATCAACCAGTCGATGGTCACCGCCAGGAAGAAGGTGAGCAGGTAGATGACGAGCTTGCGTCCGAAATATTTCCGCATGAAAGGATCCTCTTCAATCCAACCGTTAGAGACCGCCCCTCCCCGAGGGTTCCAGGGAGGGGCGGCGGTTCCAGCGGAGTGGAATTACTGCCCCGCGGGCTTGAGGTTGATGAGGGTCTGCAGACCGCCCAACTGCCAGTAGCCACTCCAGGTGGTCGGCAGGGTGGGGTTGGCAGAGGTTTCATTCGGCCAGCCGGTCCAGGCGGACTCGCTGAACTGCGCCCACAGGCCGTTGTACCACAGCGGGATCATGGGCAGGTCGGTCAGCATGAGCTTCTGGATCTCGGAGAGCTGCGCCTTCATGCCTTCCTCGTCCGAGGTCGGGATGCGGGCCAGGCCGTCGACCAGGTCGAACATTTCCTGGCTGTCGTAGCGGCCGAAGTTGCCGGATTGCATCTGTTCGCGGATGGGGTGGTTGAAGAGCAGGTTGTAGAGCGTCCAGGGGGTGTTGCTCAGGTTGGCCCAGTTGTTCAGGGTCATGTCGAAGGTGCCGCCCTGCAGCGCGGTGTTCCAGGCGCCGTAATCGGGCGTGGCAGCCACGATGTTGATGCCGGCAGCCTGGGCGCTCTTGGCAATGACGTCAATGGCGGCCATCCAGTCGGTCCAGCCGCTCGGGCAGGTTACTTCCAGCTTGAAGGCCGAGCCGTCGGGGGCTTCGACGAGGCCGTCGCCGTCCACGTCCTTATAGCCGGCGGCCTTGAGCAGTTCCTTGGCCTTGGCGGTGTCGAAGGTGTAACCCAGTTCATCCACCACAGCCTGGTCGACAAACCGGTCGAACGCGGGCAGCATGCCGGTGGGGTTGGCGGCCTTCACCAGGTTGGCATAGGCCGTGTTGACGATGGAGGGGGTGTCGATGGCAAAGGCCAGCGCCTTGCGGAAGGCGGCATCGTCCATCGGTTTCTTGGTGGTGTTC
>CAZRCR010000212.1:0-4838 GCA_964598615.1 uncultured Anaerolinea sp. | reverse complement strand
GATTTGGCGGCGGGCAGCGTCACGCGCCAGATGGTCTGCCAGCGGGTGGCGCCCAGTGCCCAGGCTCCCTCCCGGTAAGAAGTAGGGACCGCGTCCAGCGCGTCTTCAGCAATCGAGACAACCGTCGGGACGGCGATGCCTCCCAAAAGCAGAGCTCCGGCCAGGGCTGTCAGACCGGTTGGCAGGTCCAGGAAGGTACGCAGGAACGGGGCCAGCAGAAGAATGCCGAGGAAGCCCAGAACGACCGATGGCAGTCCGCCCAGCAGTTCCACCAGCGGCTTGAGGATCTCCCGCAGCCAGCGCGGGGCGATCTCGGACATAAAGACGGCTGTCCCGATCCCGAAGGGGATGGCCACCAGCATGGCTCCCAGGGTCACGATGATCGAACCGGTGATGAGCGGCAGGATGCCGAAATATTCTTCGATGGGATACCAGCGCACAGCGAACAGGTCAGCAAGTTTGACCTCTGCCAGCGCCGGGATGCCTTCCCGCAGGAGGAAGAAAAAAATGAGCGCCACGAAGACGATGGCCGAATAGCCGGAGGCCTTGATGACGCGCGGAAGAACGTATTCCTGCCAGTTGAGTTTTTTCATGGTTCGTAGGAAAGGATGGGCACAAAGCCCAGTTCAGAAACGATCTGCTGGGCTTCGTCGGAGAGGATCCACTCGAGATAAGCTTTGACTGCGCCGGTGGGTTCCCCGGCGGTATACATATACAGGTCGCGAGCGATGGGATAGGTTTTATCATTGACCGTGGCAATGCCGGGCAACACATAGGGGCCGCCATCAGTTTTGGCCACAGCGATGATCTTCAGGTCATCGGGTACGTACCCCAGTCCGTCGTAGCCAATGGCATTCGGGTTCTGGCGCACTTCGTTGATGATCCCCTCCGAGGATGCCAGGAGCAGGGTATCGGTCGAGAAGAGTGTGGTATTGGTCTTGTCGCCCAAACGCAGGACGGTCTCGAGGAAATAGACGTGCGTGCCGGAGTTGGTCTCGCGGGAAAGCCGCACAATAGGACGGTCTTCGCCGCCCAATTCCGACCAGTTGTTGATCTTGCCGCTGTAGATGTCGGAGATCTGCTGGAGGGTCAGTTCACTGACCGGGTTCTCCGGATTGACGATGACCGCGATGGCGTCACGGGCAATGACGAACTCCACGGGCTCGATGCCGTTCGCCTGCGCGTCGGCGATCTCCTCAGCCTTCATGGCCCGCGAGGCGTTGGCAATATCCACCGTGCCATTGATCAATGCGGCAATGCCAGTTCCGGTCCCACCGCCGGTGACAGAGATGCTTACGTTGGGGTTCTCTGTCTGATACGTTTCCGCCCAGGCCAGCGCCAGATTGACGATGGTATCGGAACCTTTGTTTTCGATGTAAGCCGAAGTTTGGAGTTGCGAAGCCGACTGGCCGGAACCCCCACATGCGACCAGAAGAAATAGAGCCAGGAACACAAGGAAACGGCTGGATTTCATCGCCCCAGATTATAAGTCAATTGAGGCGGGATGTGCATAAAAATGTGCATGGATTCAAGAGACTCACATATTCTGGTGTAAAATTGCCCCGTGACTGACGCCCCCATGATCTCTGTCCAGGACTTGAATTTCTACTACGGCCCGAAACTGGCGCTGTCCAATATCAACATGGACATCCCCGCCCGTAAGGTCACCGCCCTGATCGGACCGTCGGGCTGCGGCAAGTCCACGTTTCTGCGTTGCCTGAACCGGATGAACGACCCAATCCCCGGGGCACGTGTGGACGGGAAAATCCTGCTCGAAGGGCAGGATATCTACGCCCCCGATTACAACGTGACCGAACTGCGTCAGCGGGTGGGAATGGTTTTCCAGAAACCGAACCCATTCCCCCAGTCTGTGTACGATAACGTGGCGTTCGGCCCGCGGACCCTGGGCCGGGCGCACAAAAAGTCCGAGCTGGACGACCTTGTGGAGAAAAGCCTGCGCGCCGCGGCGGTCTGGGATGATGTCAAAGACCAGTTAAAGCAGAATGCCCTGGGTTTCTCACTCGGTCAGCAACAGCGCATTTGCATCGCGCGTGCCATTGCCATCAAACCCGACGTCATCCTGTTCGACGAGTCCACATCTGCCCTCGACCCCATCGCCACCGGTCAGGTCGAGGACCTGATCGCCGAACTCAAACAGAACTACACCATTGTCATTGTGACACACAACATGCAGCAGGCAGGCCGCGTCTCCGATTTTACCGGTCTCTTCTGGCTGGGAGAACTGGTGGAATTCGGTTCCACCGACAAACTCTTTACCCGCCCCGAAAAAGACCTGACCGAAGCCTACCTGACCGGCAAAATGGGATAATTAAACAAAAAACTGCGGAGAAAACTCCGCAGTTTTTGATTCGAGCAATTGCTAGGGGTTAAGCCAGGTAAAGGTGGAGGCAATCTCTTCAAAGACAGCCACCTCGACAGCCGAGTCGAATTCAGAGGGGGGTGTCTCGTACATGGCCAGGTTGGTGGAATGCAGGACAAAGGTCAGGCTGACGCACACATTCCCGGAAGCAGTCGAGTAGGCAGTCCATTCATAGATATTTCCCGCCCCGGCGTCCGCTCCGCTTTCCAGGGTAAATTGAATATTGTTTACGGTCACCTGCTCGGACTGTATCGCGTCCGGCTCATATCCCTGCATCTGCGGGCTGGTACATGGGCTGACATTCTCCGCCGCCGAAACATCCAGGAACTTTTCCCCAAGATTGGTATCCGGAAGGACAGGCAAAAAGATACGGACCGAGTACTCTGTCTCATCGGATACTTGCCCATCAGGAGGGTACTGCAATTGGAAATGGTATTTTGTGTTTGTGTACGTAAGCCAATCGCCGTGCGGAGCAGGGACAGGCACTTCGGTCACGGGAGGTACGCTCGTTGGCAGGTTACAAGCCACCAGAGAGAACGCAACGAAAAGAACCGACAATACTTTCAAATATTTAAACATGGGGGCTCCTTTCCAAAAGGGTCAATCACACGATCCAGCGCTCCACGGTATATCCATAAAGCAGCAGAACGAAAAGAACGATACAGACCGCGCTAAACAGGATACGCGTCAGTTTCGATTTGATCAGGTTAGGCATCCCCAGAAAGATCGGGAAAGCCAGGAAGGCGTGACGGAACATGCTGGGAATGGGAGTGGGAGAAATGGTGAAAGAGTAATAGAACAGGTCCGCCAGCAGGAGCATGAGGGAAAAATAGCGGTAACTGGGACGCAGGGAGCGCCAGGTAAGAATCAGTAGCAGAACAACGAACAGGAAACCGCCCATGTTGATGGCAACGTGGAAGCTCGTATCGGGTCTCTGTATGGCAGCGGTAATGGCTTCCCCGAACACCTGCCACGGCCAGGCGAAGGGACGGCTATGGGTTACACCTTCGGCGCTGGATGAAAGGAACAGCGATACGATGGACTGCTGGAGATTGCCAGAATCGAGCCGGGCCCCTTCGATCACAACGTTACGAACCAGCACCCATCCCACCAGGGCCAGGGGAATTAGCGTCAGGGAAGCCCATTTCTGCAAGGTTTTCCAGGAGAAGTGACGGTTATCCACGCCCACGGCCCAGAGTTCCAGCGCCAGCGGAACAACCAGGAAGATGCCCGGTTGCTTTGTCAGCGTGGCCAGTCCGCCGAACAGGCCTGCCAGCCACCAGCGCTGCTTGCGTGCCATGTACAGGCACAGGGCTGAGGAAAGCAGGAACATGGGTTCGGTGTAGGGGATGAAGAGCGCAATCGAGATGGGGAAGAGCAGGAGGAAAGCCGTCGCCCATTTGGCCGTTTCTGTCGGGAGGTCCAGTTTGGCCAGCCGTTCGAAGACCAGCACAAAACCAAGCGCGGCTGCGGAACTGACCAGTACCAGGCTGACATACGGATTCAATCCCAGCAGGATGAATGAACGTGCAGTGTAAGGATACAACGGGAAAAACGCAGTGGAGCCGTCCCCCACTTGATACCCCTGTGTGGCAACGGTCAGGTAATGGAAAGCGTCCCAGCGGAAGAGCGGGGCCGAAAATGTTCGTTCCAGCCATTGCCCCGCTGGTTGGGATGGTGGCCACAGAAGAACCTGTTGTTCAAGCAGGGTCAGAGGATGAGCACCCGACGCCACCGCTGCCACCAGCATCGAGAGAATCCGCATGACAAGCCACAGCACCAGGACAGCCATCTCACTTTGCCAATTCTTCGAGAATGGACAGCAACTGCCCGGCGATCTTCGTGCGGCTGAAATTCTGTTCGAGATACTTCCGCCCGGCCAGTCCCATCCTGCGACTCCGCCCAGGATCATCCGCAAGGGTGCGGATGGCCGCCGCCAGCGCAGACGGGTCGCCTGGCGGCGAGAAGATGCCGCACTGACCGGTTTCGATCACATCCCGGATGACGCCGTCGATGGCGAGCAAAACCGGCCGTCCGGCGGCCATGTAGTCGAAGACCTTGTTCGGGTAGGGGGTTTTGTACTCTTCGATCGGCTTCAGGATGGCAATACAGGCGTCCGTCCCGGCCAGCACCCCGGCCATGTCCGTTTTTGGAACAGGCGGGAGGAACAAGACGCTTGTCAGGTTCAGACGTTGGGCCTGTTCCTGCAAATTGGCCTTTTCCTTCCCGTCGCCGATGAATACCACCCGGACATCGGGCCTGTCTGCCAATTGACGGGCGGCTTCGAGCACCACGCCCAGATCGTTCGACATGCCGTGCGCCCCGGCGTAGAGGACGACGAAGTTTTTCGTCAGCCCGTTACGGGTCCGGAAGGTTTCGCCCGTATTAGACGGGTCGAACATGTCGGGGTCGGCGCCGTTCGGGATGAGGTCCACGCGCCGGGCGCCGCGTTCCTTCA
>CAZRCR010000211.1:0-4848 GCA_964598615.1 uncultured Anaerolinea sp. | reverse complement strand
GCGCTTCCTGGCTGTCCCCTGGTTTCATCGAGATGCCTTGCGGACAGTGAAGGTGCCGCTGGAAAACAGTGTCGCCGGTTGGGTTTTCCAGAATGGGCATTCGGCCGTTGTTCCCGATGTGACCTCCGAACCGCGTCATTTCAAAGCCGCCGACCAGGCTGCCGAGTTCGTCACCCGTTCTCTGATGGCTGTTCCCATCCTGTACCAGGGGGAGATGCTCGGGGTGCTCGAAGCGGTGAACAAACTGGGCGACACACATTATACCGAAGAAGACCTGATAATTCTTGAAACTCTGGCTTCCCAGGCGGCCGTTGCGATTCAAAACACCCGCCTGTCCTTGAAGGTTCAGAAATCCCGCGAGGAGATGGCGCAGCTCGACCGGATGAAGAGTGATTTCATTGCCATCGCCTCGCATGAACTGCGTACCCCGCTTGGTCTCATCCTTGGTCATTCCACATTCCTGCGTGAAGTCATCCAACCTGATTACCGTGCCCAACTCGACATCATTGTTCGCAATGCCATGCGGCTCAAGGAGATCATCGACAGCATCTCCAGCATGGACAATGTCCAGCGCGGCGTAGCCAGCCTGCGCCGCCGTTCGGTGTCCATCAGGCGCATTGTCGAGGAAGCGATGGATTCCTTCCACCAGGAGGCCCAAACCAAGCGCATTTCCCTGCGTGCCGATCTCGGCAAGGATGACTTGTTGGTGGAAGGCGACTCATCCAAGATTGCCATTGCCATCAGCAACCTGGTCAAGAATGCCCTGACGTTCGTCAATACGGATGGCCATGTTTTCATCGTAGCCGAGTCCATTCCCGGGTATGTCAAGGTTTCGGTCATCGACGACGGCATTGGCATCCCGGCCAAAGACCTGCCCCATATCTTCGAACGTTTCTACCAGGTGGAAAGTCACCTCACCCGCAAACATGGCGGCATGGGACTGGGTCTTTCCGTTACCAAGGTGATGGTCGAGATGCATGGCGGGCGTGTCTGGGCCGAGAGCGTGGAAGGCAAAGGCAGCAACTTCACCGTCATTCTCCCGGTCGACTCCGGTCAGGCCGATGCCGCCAGCCGGGTCTTTTCATCCTAAAACGCATGGATACTCCCTTCGTTCTCGCCGGACGTCTTCACCGTGACTACATTCTCCCCCTGCAAGGCCGCCCCCTGCTGGATGTTCCGGGCGGTCCCCTTTTGTATGCTGCGGTCGGCTTGGGGGTTTGGGAAAAAGGGATCGGCCTTCTGGCGCGCGTGGGGGAGGACTATCCCCATGCCTGGCTGCATACTTTCGAAAAACAGGGCTGGGACACGACCGGCATCCGCATTCTGACCGAGCCGCTCGACCTGCGTAATTTCGAAGCGTGGCTGGACCCTCAAACGGTTCAGCGGACCAACCCGGTGGCGCATTTTGGGCGTCTGGGGATGTCCTTTCCGAAGTCCCTGCTGGGATACCAGCCATTCATCGATACCGACGATGACCGGAAGACTGCCCGCCTCGTCTCCCCGCGTCCTGCCGAAATTCCCCCCACTTACCGGACCGCGCGTGCGTTCCATTGCTGCCCCCTCGATTACCTCTCCACCAGCCGCTTGTTGTCTGCCTTCCGCGAGGCCGGAACCACTTTCCTGACCCTGGACCCGTCTTCCGGTTACATGACCGGGACGGCCATGGAGGAAGTGCGTGCCCTCATCCACGGTTTGACGGCATTCCTGCCCTCCGAGGAGGAGTTACGCGCCCTCTTCTGGGGGCGGACCGATGACTTGTGGGCGATGGCTGCTGAATTGGGCAATGCCGGCTGCGAATTTGTCGTCATCAAGCGCGGATCCCGCGGGCAATTTTTGTATGATGGTGTCAGCAAAAAACGCTGGGAGATCCCCGCTTATCCGGCTCGCTTGGCCGACCCTTCCGGCGCTGGTGCTTCGTTTTCGGGCGGTTTCCTGGCTGGTTACCAGAAAACTTACGATCCTCTGCGTGCTGTACTCTATGGCAGCATTTCCGCTTCCCTGACGGTGGAAGGCAATGGTGCATTCCATGCCCTCGATGCCTTGCCTGGCCTGGCCCAGGCGCGCCTCGAGTCCCTGGCCGGGATGGTAAGGAATATTTAACCAGCAGGGATACAACAAAGCTGTGCCCATCGTTTATAACAACCTATTTCATACTGAGAGAGGGTTTTATGGATCACGAACAAAGTAAAAAAATCAAAACAAAGTTGGAATTTCTGGAAACGAATGACCTGCTTGAGATATGGAAGGTACACAATCCTGAACAGTGGACTGAAGAAGCATTTTATGCCATCCGCGAAATTCTTCAGGAGCGAAATGTGGAAATCCCCCGGAACGATAATCTTGATGCTGCCAAGGAAAATATAGAACAGGCAGAAAAATTCCTGGAGGCCGAGAATTGGTATCAGGCCTTAATCCATTGCAATATGGCAATAGAACAAGCCCCACATTTTGGATATGCCTATTACATTAAGGGCTTGGTTCACGATGAGATGGGCCAATTGGATGCTGCAATAGATTCGTACAGAAAGGCTCTGCAATTCAACCCCGATTTGAAAGAAGCCCAACGGGATTTAAATTGGGCTCTGAATGCTCTGGATCAGGGAAGTATAAAGCGGGAAGAACGCATTTTTGCAGCACTTTCCCATATCAGTATCCTGTTTTCCCCTGGCATTCTAGTACCTGTCTATATTTGGGCTACCCAAAAGGAAAAGTCTCGATATGTAGCTTTCCAATCCTTGCAAGCCATAGCTTTTCAATTGCTGGCAATCCTGGTGCAATTCTTGACGTGGATGCTGTCTTCCACAAATTCGATTCTTTCGTTGTTTGGTACGAATCTGGGCACGTCAACTTTGACCTTGTTTTCAAACATAATCGGGGTAGCAACAATCATTCGTGTGGTGTTTCTTATCACCGGTTTATGCGGTTCTATTTCTACTTTCCGCGGAAAACCATTCCAATATACTTGGATCGGTGGCATTGTTGTAAAGTATATGAGAGAATAACGAAAAATGAACAATATCTCCCGCCTCCTGGACATGGCAATCGCCATCCAACAGGTTCCTGCCCCCACCTTCCACGAAATGGAGCGGGCGGAGTTCGTTCGCGCCCAATTCATCGAGGAAGGTTTATCGGATGTGGAGATCGACGCGACGGGGAACGTATATGCTCGCTTTCCAGCTGCGACCCGGCTACCAGACGCGAACAAGCAACCGCTGATTCTCTCCGCCCACCTCGATACGGTTTTCCCTGAAAGTGTGGACCTGACCGTGACGCGTGAGCCGGAACGTATCCTCGGTCCCGGCCTGGGAGATAATTCTCTCGGCGTGGCAGGGTTGTTTGGGCTGGTGTGGCTGCTGCGTGAACGCGGCATTCCCCTGCCCGGTGACCTGTGGCTGGTGGCGAATACCTGTGAGGAGGGTCTGGGCGACCTGCGCGGTATCCGCGCTGTGGTGGACCGGTTCGGGGTCCGCGCCCGGGCCTATATCATTCTCGAAGGGATGGCTCTCGGACAGGTCTATTCCCGCGGCCTGGGCGTCCGCAGGTACCGGGTCACGGTGCGCACGCCGGGCGGTCACTCGTGGATCGACTATGGACAGCCGTCGGCCATCCATGAATTAACTGCACTCTCCACCCGCATCACGGCGCTCGAAGTGCCGCGTTTGCCGCGTACCAGCCTCAATATCGGCATCATTTCGGGCGGTTCATCCGTGAATACGATCGCCGCTGAGGCCAGTCTGGAACTCGACCTGCGCTCGGAGGATGCAACTGCTTTGGAAGCGTTGGCCCGGCAGGTGGAACAGATCGTGCGTGAAGCCGAGCGGTCGGGCGTGACAAGCGGCATCGAAGTGATCGGCAACCGCCCTTCCGGTGAATTGTCCTCCGGGCATCCGCTGGTGGTGCTGGCGCAGGATTGCCTGCGCGCCGCGGGAGTGGAGCCGCGGCTCAACATTGGCTCCACGGATGCCAACCTGCCCCTCAGCCGCGGTTTGCCTGCCGTAACCATCGGCCTGACGACCGGCGGCAAGGCGCACACCGTCCACGAGTTCATCAACCTGGCCCCGCTGGAGCGCGGCATGGAACAGTTGGTGCGGCTGGTGAGCAGGGCGTGGGAATACAAGGAATGAAACGTAAAACAAAAAACGTAAAAGGCGCACTCCTGGCGGAGGCGCCTTTTTGTTTTTTACGTTTTACTTACATGTGGCGGATGATGGCGTCGCCAAACTCCGAGCACTTGACCTCGGTGGCGTTGTCCATCAGACGGGCGAAATCGTAGGTGACGGTTTTGGCGTTGATGGCGCCTTCCATACCTTTGACGATCAGGTCGGCGGCCTCGTTCCAGCCCAGGTAGCGGAACATCATCTCGCCCGAGAGAATGACCGAGCCGGGATTGACCTTGTCCAGGTTGGCATACTTGGGCGCCGTGCCGTGGGTGGCCTCGAAAATGGCATGACCGGTCTCGTAGTTGATGTTGGCGCCGGGAGCGATGCCGATCCCGCCCACCTGTGCGGCCAACGCGTCGGACAGGTAATCGCCGTTCAGGTTCAGGGTGGCGATCACGTCGTAGTCGCGCGGCCGGATCAGGGTGAATTGCAGGCTCACGTCGGCGATGGAGTCCTTGATGAGCAGCATCTTCTTCCATTTGCCGTCGCCGTGGGTATCCCACAGTTTCAGGGCTTCCTCGACCTCGCCTTTGATGTCATTTTGCTGGTCGGGACTCATCATCTCGAAGCCGGGATCGATCAACCGGGCATTCTCCTCCACCGTCAGGTCCGGTTTGGATTCTTTGTTGCCCAGGATCCAGGTCTCGCGCTCGGTGACGATCTGGCCGCGGAACTCGCGCTTGGCCAG
>CAZRCR010000210.1:0-4849 GCA_964598615.1 uncultured Anaerolinea sp. | reverse complement strand
AAGCGATTTGTTCTTGTTCATGATGTTTTCCGGTCACCCATCCTACCAGCCACCTGCGTTTCTTGCACGCCTCGGAAGTAGGGTTCTATTTGAGCAGTTCGTTCCAATCTGTGTGGTCGGCGGTGTAGTGCAGACGGTGGTTATCATCCACCGAGAGATATTTCATTTTTGGGAAAACCTGTTTGGTCAGCCGCCGGACCGTTTCGGTCGGGATGACATCGTCCTGTTTGCCAATGATGAGGATCGTGGGAACCTCGACCGGCTTCGGCAGGCGATGGTGGGCGAACTCGGGCAGGTGCAGGGCCGGGGCGAGGAGTACCAGTTTGCGAACCTGACCTGGATGCCGGGTGGCAAAGAGCGCGGCCATCAACCCGCCGAGAGAGGAACCGATCAGAGTCCAATCGTCGGTGTCTTTGATGATATCGTCCATCTGCGCCAGACGCACGGCCAGCGGACCGGTGAAATCAGGCGAAATAAGTTCCGGGAAGGTCTTGCGCAGCACCTCGGCCTTGTAAGTCTGGCCTGTGCTGTCGGAACCGTGGATGAAGAGGATGCGGGAAGTGTTCATGTGTCCATTATACCGGGTGGAACGAAAACCCTCCCCGGAATTTCCGGAGAGGGGGGAAATACAAGCCGGAATGCAGTATTACGATTTCGCAACCGTGAAGACCACGGCAACCATCCCCGCCCCGGTGTGGATGGAGAGACCGGGGTTCATGTCGGCGTGCAGGATCTCGTCTGGGCAGGGCACGGCGGCGCGTATCTGGGCCTCGAACTGTTTGGCCGAATCGGGGCATTTCACGTTCAGGATGGTCATTTTTTCGATCTTGCGCCCGGCGGCGGCTTCCAGGGTCAATTCGATGACCCGGTTCCAGGATTTGCTTTGGGTGCGGATCTTTTCCAGCAAGGAAAGTTTCCCGTCATGGGGTGACAGGATCGGTTTGATGTCGAGCAGACCGGCCATCCCGGCGGCCAGCGAGCTGACGCGCCCGCTCATGGCGATGTATTTCAGGGTGGTCAAGGCGCCGAAGAGATAGGTGCGGGTGCAGATGTCTTCTGCAACAGCTTTGGCTTCCTTGATGGTGCCGCCCCTGGCGATCACTTCGGCGGCAGCGATTACCATGTAGCCCTGTCCGATGGCCAGGTTGCGAGTGTCCATGACTTCGATACGCTTGTCCGGGAACATCTCAGCCGCCTGTCGGGCAGAAGTATATGTGGCGCTCATTTCACTGCTGATGTTGAGGCACAGGATTTCGTCCGCGCCGGAGGCAAAGGCAGCCTTGAATGCCTCGGCGAATTGTCCGGGGGAGGGGGCTGCCGTGGTGGGCAGTTTGCCTTCCTTGTCGATGCGCTGGAAGATGGTCTCGTTGTTGATATCGTACACATCACGGAACGATTCGTCGCCAAACTGGATGATGATGGGTACCTGTACAATGCCATACTTCTGCGCCAGTTCCACTGGCAGGGATGAATCGGTGTCGGTGATGATGGCGATACGGGGCATATGAACTCCTTCGGGTGAGATTATGTGAATCATAACACGCAACATTCCTGACAGTTCTATCAAAAGGTAATCAATTCCCTCTGCGTTTCTTGACAAATTAGACTGAACTGGGTATATTTACGGCCATGCCATACCCCACCCCCCTGGGGGGGATATGGCCAATCTGAATCAACAAGGATATTTTTGCACGGGAGGAAGGGATGAAAGACGACAATATCTTGAAACGTTTGCGGATCGTGGAGGGACACCTGAAGGGTGTCATCCGCATGGTGGAAGAGGATGCTTACTGCATCGACGTCATCCGCCAGATCCAGGCGGTGGAAGCAGCGTTGAATAAGGTCAGCGCGCAGATCCTCGAAGGTCATCTGAATTCGTGTGTCATCACCGCGGTGCAGGGCGAAGATCCCGCCGAGCGCCAGCGTGTGTTGAAGGAAGTCTTGGAAGTGTTCGAGACTTCCACAAAAGTGTAGTTCGTTGGTGTCATTGCGAGCGTTCTGCGCGAAGCAATCTCCTGTTCACTAGCAGAGGATTGCTTCGGGCAAAGTGCGCCCTCGCAATGACACAATCAATCCAATATTAAGGAGAAACCCATGAATACTGTTACCTATTCCGTCCCCAACATTTCCTGCGGACACTGCGTCCACACCATCCAGAGCGAAGTGGTCGAACTGGAAGGCGTGAAGGAAGTCCGCGCCAGCGCCGAGACGAAGAACGTGGTCATCGTCTTTGACGCTCCGGCCACCGAAGAGAAGATCAAGGCGTTGATGGCCGAGATCAATTATCCTGTTGCCGCGTAAATGATCTTTTTGGGTAGGGGCGACTCGCGAGTCGCCCCTACGCGTTAATTTGGTGAAACATGGCTGAAACGAAACAACTCACTCTCCCCGTTACCGGCATGACCTGTGCCAACTGTGTGGCCACCGTGGAACGCAGCCTGAAGAAGCAGGCTGGCGTTGAAGGCGCGGTCGTCAACCTGTCCTCTGAACGCGCCACCGTGACCTTTGACCCGGCTGCGGTCGGCTTGCCGGACCTGATCGCCCGTGTCGAACGCGCCGGGTACGGGATCGCCACCGGTGAAGCGGACCTCGTCATCAAGCGCCTGGCCGATGATAACGACGCCCGGCGGCTGGAGAAGTCGCTGCTCAAGCTCGAAGGGGTGCTCGAGGCCCAGGTCTTGGTCACGACCGAACGGGCGCGGGTGCGCTACGTGCCCACAGTGGTGAGTCAGGCCGAGATACGCGCCGCCGTTTCCCGGTCCGGTTTCGAGGCGGTGGAACTGGGCGGGCAGGCCGAGGATGCCGAAGCGAAAGCGCGCGAAGCGGAGATCCGTCAACAGCGTCATTTGTTGATTGTCGGCCTGATCTTCACGGTGCCCCTGTTCCTGTTCTCGATGGCGCGCGACTTCGGCCTGTTCGGCATGTGGGCGCACGCCGACTGGGTGCACTGGCTCATGCTGGCCTTTGCCACACCGGTGCAGTTCTACGTGGGCGGGCAGTATTACGTGGGCGCCTTCAAGGCGCTGCGCAACGGCTCGGCCAACATGGACGTGCTCATCGCCATGGGATCGTCGGTGGCATACCTGTACTCGCTGCCGATCGTCTTTGGCTGGCTGGACGGGCACGTGTACCTGGAAACGGCGGCGGTCATCATTACGCTCATCCGCTTGGGCAAATTCCTGGAAGCACGCGCCAAGGGACGCACGTCGGACGCCATCAAGAAACTGATGGGGCTGCGTGCAAAGACTGCCCGCGTGATGCGTGGCGGTGTGGAACTCGATGTGCCTGTCGATGATGTTCGCACCGGCGACCTGGTGTTGGTGCGCCCCGGCGAAACCATCCCGGTGGACGGCGTGGTCGTGGACGGGCGTTCGGCTGTGGACGAAGCCATGTTGACCGGGGAATCGCTCCCGGTCGAAAAAGGCCCCGGCGACCCGGTCATCGGCGCGACGCTCAACAAGCTCGGACTGCTGAAATTCGAAGCCACCAAGGTTGGCAAGGAAACCGCCCTGGCGCAGATCATCCGCCTGGTGGAGGAAGCCCAGGGCAGCAAAGCGCCCATCCAGAAACTGGCGGACCAGGTCTCGGCAGTATTCGTTCCGGCTGTTATTGCCATCGCCGCGTTGACCTTCGCGGGCTGGTATTTCTTCGGCCCGGCCCTGCCTGTGAATGCGGACGTAAACGGCTTCACGCGGGCGCTCATCAACATGGTGGCGGTGCTGGTCATTGCCTGCCCGTGCGCGATGGGCCTGGCCACACCGACCGCGGTCATGGTTGGGACGGGCAAAGGCGCTGAACTGGGAATCCTGTTCAAGAGCAGTGAAGCTCTGGAGCGCGCCGGACGCGTCAACGTGGTGGTGTTGGATAAGACGGGCACGATCACGAAGGGACAGCCTGCTGTGACGGACATAATCGTTAATGGTTCATCGTTAATGGGCGAGTCCATTAACCATCCTCCATTAACCGACAACGAATTACTTCGTCTGGCGGCTTCCGTAGAGAAGGGCAGCGAACATCCCCTTGGCGAAGCCATCTGGGCTGAAGCGACGACGCGCGGCCTGAGTCTCTCCGAGCCGGTCGGCTTTCAGGCGGAAGCCGGGGCGGGTGTTTCCGCCGAAGTGGACGGACACGCGGTCAGCGTGGGTAATGTCCGCATGATGGAAGCGCGCGGCTATCCGCTGGATGGTCTGCTCCCCGAAGTGGAACGCCTCCAGTCCGAGGCCAAGACTGCCATGCTGGTGGCCGTGGACGGGTCCGTGCGCGGCGTGATCGCCGTAGCGGACACGTTGAAGGAAGGCTCGGCCGAAGCCATCGACGAGTTGCACCGCATGGGTTTACAGGTTGCCATGATCACTGGCGATAACAAAAAGACTGCCGAAGCGATCGCCAGGCAGGTCGGGATCGATATTGTGTTGGCCGAAGTGTTGCCGGAGGGGAAGGCCGCGGAAGTCAAGAAACTCCAAACACAAATCAACAATCAACAATCAAAAATCAAAAATGTTGTCGCGATGGTGGGTGACGGCGTCAACGACGCGCCTGCATTAGCGCAAGCCGATGTTGGTATTGCCATCGGCACAGGCACGGACGTGGCTATGGCCGCCGCCCCGGTCACGCTCATCAGCGGCGACCTGCGCGGCGTGGCGCGTGCCATCCGCTTGTCCCGCCGCACGCTGGGCACCATCAAGCAGAACCTGTTCTGGGCATTCTTCTACAATGTGGTTTTGATCCCCGCTGCGGCGCTGGGTTACCTCCAGCCAATGCTGGCGGCGGGTGCAATGGCGTTCAGCAGCGTGTTCGTGGTCTCGAATAGTTTGAGATTGCGCAGGGCCAGGATATAAGCCATGTCTCA
>CAZRCR010000209.1:0-4861 GCA_964598615.1 uncultured Anaerolinea sp. | reverse complement strand
GCTGCGGTGAGCAGTTCGGACTTGTGCTCCAGGATCGCCAGCCGCGCGGTGTGTACATTGACCACGTCCAGCACTTGCATTTGCCCGATCATGTGCGGCTCGGATGTGGTTGCGGTGAACCCGCCGCCGGTCCGCGCCAGTTTGGCCATGAAGGATGCTCCGGCCACGACCGACGGCTCCTCGAGCGTCATCGGGACGAGCACCTCGCGTCCATTGACGAGGAAGTTCAACCCGATGCCGAGCGGCAGGTTGAAGGTCCCGACCGCGTTCTCGACCATGTGGTCGGCTTGGTCAGCCGACAGGTTCAGGGTCCGGAAGGCGGCGAGTTCTTCGAGGGTCAGGTCCGCCGCGGCGGCCAGTTTGTCCAGCCGTTCGTCGAGCGGGAGGTTGTAGAAACCGGAGATTCGGGAAGTGGTCATGGGCTGATTCTATCAGACGAGGCTGGCAAAATCTATCAAACTTGGCGAATTCGGACATCTAGAGTAGAATTACGCACCGAGGTCCAGCATGCTCCTGTCGCGCGAAGAACTCCAAGAGAGATTGATCGGACTCCACCGGGCGAGCCTGGAACTGGTCCAAAATGTGTCGATTGAGACGCTGCTCGAACGTATCGCCTCCCTGGCGTGCGAGCAGGCCGGGGCCAAGTATGCAGCCCTGGGCGTTCTGGATACCGAGGGGAAACTCAAGCAGTTCATCACTGTTGGCATGACAGCCGAAGAGATCAAGGCCATTCCCCACCCGCCGCGCGGACTGGGATTGATCGGCGCGCTGATGCGCGGCGACAGTGGCAATATCCGCATTCCAGAGATCAGCGCCGACCCGCGGTCCTCCGGTTTTCCGCAAGGCCATGCGCCGATGCGTTCGCTTCTGGGGGTGCCGATCCGCCTGGGTGATCGGCAGTTGGGACAGATCTACCTGACCGAAAAGATCGATGCGGCCGAGTTCACTCCCGATGACGAGAAAGTCATCGAGATGCTGGCGGCCTATGCCGGGGTGGCTATCGAGAATGCCCGCCTTTACGAGCAACTTAATGAGCATGACCAGACCCTGACCCGCCGCAACGATCAGTTGGCGTTGTTGAACGAGATCGGTGCCGCGCTGGCTTCATCTCTGGAATTGGATGAGATCCTGAACAAGACCCTGGCCCTCCTGATGGCGCACTTCAAGGTGGAGGCCGGGGAAATCTTTTTGAAAGAGGAAGACAACGAGACCCTGCGCCTGGTGCTGCATCGTGGCGAAGCGGCCGAAGCCTTCTGGACCCGCAACCGGTTCAGGATCGGCGAGGGGATGATCGGCCAGGCTGCCCAGTCACGTCAACCGGTCATCAGCACCCACCTGGCACGCGATGACAGCGCCCTGCGCCAGGCTATCGTGGAGGCTGGTTTCCGTCAGATCGTCTGCATCCCGCTGACGGCGCGCGGTGAATTGGTCGGTGTGCTGACGATCGCCACGCGCGGCAAACGTACCATTTCCCGCACGGAACTGCAACTGCTCATCTCTGCCGCGGCCTGGGCCGGGACAGCCATCGAGAATGCCCGCCTTCACTATAATGCCCGCCGTCTGGCAGTGCTCGAAGAGCGCGAGCGGATCGGCATGGACCTGCATGATGGCATCATCCAGTCCATCTATGGTGTGGGGTTGGTGCTCGAGAATGTACGCATCCTGATGCGTGAAGACCCGCAAAATGCCGAAGAACGCCTTCAAAAGGCAATGGAAGACCTGAACCATACCATTCGTGATATCCGCAGTTATATCCTGGACCTGCGTCCACGCCAGTTGCATGGTGAGAGTCTCATTGATGGGTTGGGGCGGCTGGTGACCGAATTCCGCCAGAACACCAAACTGGAGACCAATCTCTCCGGTCCAAAGAGCGAATTCATTGCCGATCTTTCGGCCACCCATGCCATGGCTTTGTTCCATATTTGCCAGGAGGCATTGGCCAATATTGCCAAACATGCCAATGCCAGTAAAGTGTCCATTGATCTGTGGAATACATCCGAGCGTGTGTTGCTCGAGATCTCAGACGATGGTACGGGGTTCGACCTGGACAAGGCCAGCAAAACGGTCGGGCATGGCCTCGCCAACATGCAGACGCGCGTCCAGAATGTGGGCGGCGATCTGGAGATCACGTCCGCTCCGGGCGAAGGAACGACCATACTCGCCTGGGTGCCGCGTGTTTCCGCCCCTGCTTCAGACTGAATGGACTCTTTTTTCACGGACGAAACTCCGGAATCTGGGTTTCACGCCTCTCATGTTTCCCATGCGTTCAAATGTTCGGTTTTTAAGGTCAGACAACGTACAGACCACTCGCCATGGAACTGGTTTCGGCTTAACCCCAGATATGGTGTATTGGGATTAAAAACCGGAACAAATGGGGGTATATGGGTGCTCGAATGGTATTTTGCAGGTCCGGGTGTTCCACAGAAAGTTTTAAGATAACCCCCGTCTTAAATATTTGTAAGTTTTTAAGGTAGCGTAGGTTGCACGTATTGGAATAATGCCTGCTTCTTTGTTAGAATGGGGCTACGTGAATGGGCAGTGGCCCTGCCCTCCCCCAAACCAGAATTAGAACGAATTCAATAAAATCACCCTCTTCCCCACTGCCGCCGCAGTGGGATTCTGTCCCTGTACCTTGCAGTAGAAATTCCGCTTCTTTTTGGAGGAGAAGATGGACGCCGAACAGGCCTGGCAAGCAGCACTGGGTCAACTCCAGATGGAGATGCCCAAGGCATCCTTTGATACCTGGGTACGCGATACCCACCTGGTGAACTATCAAGATGGACAGTTCACGATCAGTGTTCGCAATGCGTACGCGCGCGATTGGCTGGAGAGCCGTCTCTCCAGTACTGTGACGCGGCTCCTGATGGGCATGATGAATTGCAGCGTTTGCGTGCAATTTATCGTTGGCAGCGAAACGGTTACGGACCAAGCCGCTGCGCCCGAGACCCCAAGCCGTACGCTGGCGGATAGCGAGTTCCTGCCAGCGCCGCGAATGCGCAGCGTTACCCTTAATCCCCGCTATACGTTCGACAATTTCGTTGTCGGGCCGAACAACCGGCTTGCCCATGCTGCGGCACAGGCAGTGGCTGAGAATCCGGCCGCGGCTTATAACCCGCTTTTCCTGTATGGGGGCGTCGGGTTGGGAAAGACGCACTTGCTGCATGCCATCGGGAACTACTGCCAGGATCATGGTTTGAACGTTTTGTACGTTTCCTCCGAAGAATTTACGAATGACATGATCACGGCCATTCGCTCGCATACCACCCAGGCATTCCGCGAGAAATATCGCTCTGCCGACGTATTGCTGGTGGATGATATCCAATTCATTGCTGGCAAGGAATCCACGCAGGAGGAGTTCTTCCATACCTTCAACACCCTGCATGGACAGAACAAGCAAATCATCGTTTCCTCGGACCGTCCGCCGAAAGCCATGATTACTCTCGAGGAACGCCTGCGTTCCCGCTTCGAGTGGGGGCTGACTGCCGACATCCAGCCGCCCGATTTTGAAACGCGTCTTGCCATTCTGCGTACCAAGTCCGAGCGGCTGGGGCGGGCAGTGCCGTCCGAGATCATGGACCTGATCGCCCGCCGGGTCCAATCCAATATCCGCGAACTGGAAGGCGCCCTGAACCGTATCGTAGCCTTTGCCGACCTGCGCGGCATGGCTCTGACCCTGCAACTGGCCGATGTGGCTCTGGTCGACCTGTTGCCCCAGCGCGGGGATGTAAAGCCCGCCGCCGTGGTGGATGTGGTGGCGCGTTCTTTCAATCTGTCCACTGACCGGCTGCTTTCCACGGACCGGTCACGGGAGGTGGCGCTGCCACGGCAGATCGCCATGTACTTGATGCGGGAGACCAATATCTCACTCCCGCAGATCGGTCAGGCCCTGGGCGGGCGTGACCACACCACGGTCATGTATGCGTGTGAAAAGGTGGCCGACCTGCTCGAACGGGATGACCGCCTGCGCAGGCAGGTCGTCCAGATACGTCAGCAGTTATACGGTCAAGGGGCCGCAATTTAGCCTAATCACCCCGGCAGGGTTATCCCGCCGGGGTTTTTATTTGCCGGGGGAATGTCTGAGGAGCGATGGGAGCGTCAAAAACTCGAAGGAACGCGACCTTGACACAGAACGTATGTTCGTGTATTATCATATTAGCACAAATGAGCGACTACAGAAAGGAAGGTGCTTATGGTGCGTACAAGCAAAGGCTTGACGAGCCGCCATCAAAAAATCCTTGATTATCTTGATGATCGGCTGAGCAAAGGCTATCCGCCTTCCATCCGCGAGATTGGCGAGGCGACTGATATTTCGTCCACCTCGGTGGTTACCTATTACCTCAAGCAGTTGGAGGATTGGGGCTACATCGAGCGGGATGCCAAATTCACGCGCGCTCTGCGCCTGACCGGAGCAACCGATCGTAACCTGATGCGTAACCCCATCCTTGGCCCCATTGCTGCCGGTACTCCCATCCAGGTCCCTGCACCGGGCGAGACCTATATCGGCGAGGAAGTGGACGGCGTGGATGTGGCCCGCAGTCTCCTGCCTTTGGACGAAAAGAGCACCGAACTCTTCGCTTTGAAGGTCAAAGGCGATTCGATGATCGATGCCATGGTCAATGACGGTGACATTGTGATCATGAAGCGCACCGAGCATGCCAACAATGGCGATATGGTGGCAGTTTGGTTGCCCGCGCGTGATGAGACCACGCTCAAGTATTTCTACAAGGAAAAAGAGAAATACCGCCTGCAGCCTGCCAATCCCACCATGAAGCCGATCATGATCGACAAGAGTGAGCCGCTGGAGATCAAGGGTAAAGTGGTGATGGTCATCCGCAGCATGGAAAGCCTGGCGATCTAACCA
>CAZRCR010000208.1:0-4882 GCA_964598615.1 uncultured Anaerolinea sp. | reverse complement strand
CCACCACCGGCGCATGGCCGGGCTTCCAACCCTTCGGCGGCTGGAAAGGCTCCGGCGCCAGCGGCAAGAACGCCGGCGGTCACTATTACGTGCAGCTCTACATGCACGAGCAGATCCGCACGCTCATCAAATAATCTCGCTTGCTTGATTGTAGGGGCACAGCGTGGCTGTGCCCCTACTCGAATCGTTATGGACAACAAAGACCTTATCCCGCGTATCGGTACATTCTTCATTCTCGTTGGCCTGGGACTGATGGCCTTATTTGTCGGCTCCGAATTCGGCAAAGAGCCGAATTTCAATTTTTTCTTCCTGTCCCTGGCCGCCCTGTTCTTTGGATACCTGTTCCGCCGCAAAGTGGCCCCTCCTCCCGCCAGCGGGCGGTTTGCCGCCCTCCGCAAGGCGCAGGAGAAATCCCGCCAGGCGCGTGAAGCGCGGTTAAAAAAGAAAGCCCAGAAAAAATGACCAAACTCATCCCCCTCTCCGAAGCCATTTCCCAATACGTCCATGACGGCGACACGGTCTACGCCGCCGGGTTCACCCACCTGATCCCCTTCGCCGCCGGGCATGAGATCATCCGCCAGCACAAACGTGACCTGACCCTGGCCCGCGCCACCCCCGACCTGATCTACGACCAGATGGTGGCTGCCGGGTGCGCCCGCAAGGTGATCTTCTCCTACATGGGCAACCCGGGCGTCGGGTCTCTGCGCATCGTGCGCGCTGAACTCGAAGCCGGGCGGCTGGAGTGGGAGGAATACTCCCACTTCGAAATGATCTCCCGCCTGCAGGCCGGGGCCGCCGGGCTCCCGTTCATGCCCATGAACCAGACCGGCGCCACGGACCTGGAACATGCCAACCCGCTCATCAAACGCGTGGCCGATCCGTACTCCGGCAAGGAAGTGGTCGTCGTCCCGGCGCTCAACCCGGATGTGGCCATCGTTCACGTGCAGCGCGCCGACGCCAGCGGCAACGCCCACCTGTGGGGCATCCTCGGCGAACAGAAGGAAGCCGCCTTCGCCTCGAAGCGCGTCATCCTGACCGCCGAGGAGATCGTGGATGAAGCCGTCATCCGGTCCGACCCGAACCGCACGCTCATCCCCGGCTTCATCGTCAGTGCCGTGTGCCACGTTCCGTTTGCCAGTCATCCATCGTACTCGCAGGGGTATTACGACCGCGACAACGAGTTCTACCTGAACTGGGACAAGATCAGCGAATCAACGGAGACCGTCAAGGCCTGGCTCGATGAGTGGGTGTATGGTGTGAAAGACCGTGAAGAATATCGCGCCAAACTCGGCGCAGAAACACTGGAGCGGCTGAACGTGCCGCCCATGGAGAGCACTCCCGTCAACTACGGACGATATTGAGAATTCGCCTCCCATGCACATCACAGAGGCTTCTTACGGAGAACTATGGAATTGACTTATTCTGCCACCGAACTGATGATCGTCAACGCCGCCCGCCTGTTGCGGGATGGTGATGTGGTCTTTGTAGGCGTGGGACAGCCCAACCTGGCCTGCAACCTGGCCAAACGCACACACGCCCCCAACCTGGTCATGATCTACGAAGCAGGCGTGATCGGTGCGGAACCCCAACGCCTGCCGCTCTCCATCGGCGACCCCACGCTGGTAAGCGGGGCGCTCTCGGTGGTCAGCATGTACGATATCTTTGCCAACTACCTCCAGCGCGGCAACGTGGATGTGGGTTTCCTTGGAGGGGCGCAGATCGACAAGTACGGCAACATCAACGCCACCATCATCGGCGGCGACTATGCACACCCCAAGGTCCGCCTGCCGGGCTCGGGCGGGGCGCAGGAGATCGCCGCCTGGGCAAACCGCTGCTACATCATGACCCCCCACCAGAAGCGCCGTTTCCCTGAGAAGTGCGACTTCGTCACCTCCGCCGGGTATCTGGACGGCAAAGGCGGGCGCGAGAAGGCCGGACTGCGCGGCAAGGGTCCCATCGGTGTGGTGACCGATCTCGGCTTTATGGAACCCGACGCCACCGGCGAACTGGTGCTGACCGCGCTCCATCCCGGAAAAAAGGCAGAGGACGCGATCGCCAATACGGGATGGGCACTCAAGGTGGCAGCAAATTTGAAGACTACAGAGCCGCTTACGGAAAACGAACTTAAGATTTTAAGAGAGGAATTAGATCCGACTGGTATATATTTAAAGGGTGGATAAAGTAATGACAAAACCTATTAAATTTCGTTTTATCTTGCCTATTTTAGTAACTTTTCTGGTTACTTGGGGAAGTTCTGGTTTAATAAACACATGCAATTTCAAGGAAGATTATTCGAAACTTGCTATTAGTGTAGTCAAAATCCTAGCGGCGATTTTTATTTTCCCCATATGCTTTAAACTACGAATAAAAGAGATAAAAAATTTTGGTTTGGGATGCTCAAAACAATCAGCTTTTGAGATTTCTTCTGGTATTCTTATCAGTTTTTTATTTATGCTTAGTTTCTTTCTAGATAAGGTGAAAGAAAATACTATAATATTTCTAATAGTAAATTTGCTAACTTGTATTTTCACCGCAATTGGAGAGGAATTAATCTTTCGCGGCTATGCTCTCCAAATGATGGAAAAAGATTGTGAATTTGTTTCGGCGTTAATATTTACTTCCTTGGCATTTGGTTTCATGCACATAATCAATCCAGATAGATCGTATACTACATTTTTGGAAACAGCCATTGGCGGGATACTTTTCTCCTTTGCATACTTTAAAACAAAACAAATTTGGTTATCAATAGGCTTACATTTTTCCTGGAATTTCTTTGGTCCACCAGAAGGATTGTTCCCAACAATCTTTATTCTTTTCTTGTTTGCAATCACAATAGCTTGTATCCCTCTTCTCACGAAGATGATAGAAAAATATTTAGGTTGCCTTCTCCAAAATAATCCAGCACAAAAGTAGAAATCGTATAATATCTGCTACCCCTGATTGACAACCCGCAACGCGTAACTCTCCCCTGTGTTATCCTGAATACTTATGAAAATAACAACTGTCCTCTTTGATCTGGGCTCCACCCTGCTCTACTCCAAAGACCCCTGGCCGCCCATCTTCCGGGTCGCGGACCGGGAACTGGTCAACGTTTTGAACAAAGCTGGTATCCTGCTGGATGGCGAGCAGTTCTACGTTGAATTCGGCGGCTTTCTCGATGCTTATTATGTCGCCCGCGGCGAAGGGACGGTCGAAAAGACCACCTTTGCAGCCCTGAAAGAACTGCTTGCCAACAAAGGCTACTCCTCCGTGGCTGACGAAACCGTCCGCGCCGCACTGGACGCGCTGTACGGCATCACCCAGCAGAACTGGTACCGGGAGGATGATGCCCTGTCCACGCTGGAAACCCTGCGGGAACGCGGCTACCGCATCGGGCTGGTCTCCAACACATCGGACGATAAGAACGTCCAGCAGTTGATCGACCGCTGGGACCTGCGCCGCTTCTTCGAGGTCATCGTCACCTCGGCAGGGTGCGGCATCCGCAAACCGGACGGTCGCATCTTCCAGTTGGCGCTGGACCAACTCCAGGTCCGGCCCGAAGAGACCGTGATGGTGGGCGACACGCTGGAAGCCGACGTACTCGGCGCCAACCGGCTGGGCATCTATAGCGTCTGGATCACGCGCCGGGTCAAATCCCCACCCGACGGGGAACTGTCCATCCAGCCGCAGGCAGTCGTCTCCGCCCTCAGTCAAATCCCCAACCTGCTGACCGAACTCGAAAACGAGCGCGCCGAAGGGCTTGCCTAAGGCGCGTCTTTTTTATATACTGGGATTGTTCACCGAAGGAGGACAATATGTACTTACAAGAAATCCTTGAAGTTGCCATCGGTCTGGTCTTCGTTTGGCTGGTACTCGCTCTTTCAGCCATGCAGATCCAGGAGTGGATTGCCACAATCCTGGCAAAACGTTCCACCGACCTAAAAAAGGCCATCCGCGAACTGCTGACGGATGAGAACCTTGCCGATAAGTTCTATGCCCATCCGCTGATCGCCAGCCTCTATAAGGAAGCCAAACCAGGCAAGAAGCCGCGCCTGCCTTCGTACATCCCGGCCGGCAAGTTCTCTGCCGCCCTGTTCGACATCATCGCCGAAGCTGGAACAGATGCCTCGCCGGTCAAAACATTTTTCAGCGGGGTGGAAGCTCAACTGGCCGCGCTGAATGACCCAGCCCAGCGCCAGCTTGCCCAACAGGACTGGGAAACCATCCTGGAAACGATGAAACAGGTGGCCGCCTCAGGAATGGGAGAAAACGCCGTCGACAGCCTGAAACTCCAGGTGGAAGAATTCGGGCGAACCCACCCGGACCTCCAGCCGTCCATCGAACTGGCCCTGCCCCAGATCGAAAACTACTACAGGCAATTCCAGGCAGAGCAACGCGCCACAGCCGGGAACGATACTGATCTCGCCATGCGCCAGTTCCGACTTGGCCTGCTGGCCATGGAAGCAGCCAATCCCAAATTGAAGAACACACTGACCAGTCTCGTTCGGACCACCGAAACCTACGTGGCCAAAGGCGAACATGCGGTAGCCACCACCCGCATCGCCGTGGAGAACTGGTTCAACGATTCCATGGAGCGTCTCTCCGGGGCTTACAAACGCTACGCCCAGTTGATGGCCTTCATCATCGGTTTCGTGCTGGCCGCTCTCCTGAATGTGGACTCGATCAATGTGGCCGTCTCGATGTGGCGCGAACCCACCCTGCGCCAGGCGATCATCGCCCAGGCAGACGCCTATGTGGCGCAAAACCCGGATGGAGTTCCCACCAGCGAAGGGACGGTCATTCCGGCCAACACAGTGCGCGACCTGCAGGAACAGTTGACCGCCCTGATCCTGCCTTTTGGCTGGTTCAGCGATCCAGTGGCCTACGATCCATCCATTCCCTG
>CAZRCR010000207.1:0-4900 GCA_964598615.1 uncultured Anaerolinea sp. | reverse complement strand
ACCGATGGCAGTATCTTGTATAAGGCCTACGACGAGGCGCTCAATGCCCATTATTACACCTGCCCGGAATGGGTCCATCTGTTCACGCCAGAAGAGATCACCACGCTTTCCCCGTTCGTGCCTGACCATGAGAAACATATCGAGGTGCTCCTCGACCGTCAATTGCTGTTGGCCTATGAATGGGGCACACTGGTCTACGCGGCACGCGTGGCCACCGGTCAGCGCGGCTTCGAGTCGCCTGCCGGCTGGTTCCGCACCTTCCACAAACGCCCCACCTACCACATGTTCGGCGGTGCGGACGAGACATCGACCTTCGATCTCCCCGGTGTACCCTGGTGCTCGTATCTGACCGAAAGTGGGGTTGCCATTCACGGTACTTACTGGCATAATGATTTTGGACATACGCACAGCCACGGTTGTATCAATATGGCCCCGGCAGACGCCAAATGGATTTTCCGCTGGACACTGCCAGCGGTCCCATGCGGGGAGCGACTTGCCCTGGAGCCCGGCACCGGGACCCGGGTGCGGATCGCACAAAAATAACCCTTTTCCACTCCCAGGAGGCAATATGAACACGGCTTTTCAGTACGATCAATATACCCTCAAGCGCCAGGTCTTCGCGTTGACCGGCAAACTGCGCTTCTATAACCCGCAGGAACAGCTTGTCCTGTACGTGGAGCAGAAAATGTTCCGCTTGCGCGAGGATATCCGCATCTACTCTGATGAAACCAAGAGCCAGGAAGTTTTGCTGATCCAGGCCCGGAGCATCATCGATTTCAACGCGGCTTACGATGTGCTTGATCCCGCCAGTGGACAGAAAGTGGGCACACTCCGCCGCCGCGGCTGGCGTTCGATGAGCCGCGATGAGTGGGAAGTGCTCGATGTGAACGATCAGGTGGTCGGTGCGCTCTTCGAGGATAGCGTTGGTATGGCGCTCCTGCGCCGCCTGTTGCTTGGGTCGCTCCTTCCGCAGAACTATGATATGACCCTCGGACAGAAGCGTGTGGCCGACCTGCGCCAGAAGTTCACTTTCTTCGGTTATGAAATGAACATCGATTTCAGCATGGATCCCGAACGCTCCCTTGACCGGCGCATTGGCCTGGCGGCTGCCACGCTATTGGCGATCATCGAGGGCAAACAGAGCAATTAGGGTTTCGGGACTGTAGAAAAGAATGAACCCGGCTTTTTCGATCAACAACTACATCATCAAACCACAGGGGCTTTCGCTTGGCGGCAAATACCGCCTCTTCGATTCACAGAACACGCCCTTGCTTTACGTGGAGTACAAAACGAAGTTGAGCAGGCCGTTGACCGCATACCACGTTTACGATGACGAGAAAAAAGCGCAGGAACTCCTGTTGATCCGGGATGGCGAAAGCCAGCAACCGGGTGACTATTGTGATGTGATTGACATGACCAGCGGCGAGAAGATCGGCGGCATCCACGCGGATTGGAAGCACTGGTTCGAGGATGGCTGGCGCATCGTGAATGCGGCGGACGAGACCGTGGGCTTGCTGAGTGAAAAGAGTGCCGGGCGTGCTTTCCTGCATGAGCTTACAGATGGTACAATCCCGCAGGTCATCTATATCATGATGGACAATCAGCCTGTTGCTGAACTGAAACAAAAGTCCGTGCTGATCGGCCACCACTTGTTGGCGGATTTCGGCCTTGACACATCCTCCAAACTCGATCGTCGCTTGGGTCTGGCCGCTGCCATCATGGTGGCTTTTCATCAGACGATAACGGATTCCCTATAATGCCTCACCAACCTCTTTTTGCTGGTCTCGTCGTAGACGAATTTGACCGTCCTGTGGGCACTGCCTACGTGGGCGATGAACCCTGCTACGTAGTCGATGATGCCGGGTTCAAGATACATATTCCTTCGGAGAAGGTCGATCGCCAGGTGCTTAAATCCATGCGGGAACAGATCGAGGGGAACGAAGACCTTCTTACAGAGCAGGCGGCCAAAATGCTCGGCACGGAGGATATTTTCTCCAAAGCCATGCTCGAAAACCAGTTGAAGAACATCGACAAGCAGTTCGATGCCATCCTGGAGACCGGCATTCCCGAGGAAGGACGCGCTTTTATGGGCATGTCGGGTTTCAAGGTGGTCATTGACATGCATGGCGAAGTGTTGCGCATCGACCAGCCGGCTGCCGCGGATGACGAGGGGGGAGATGGCGACGAGTGATACCCAACGGACGGCGTTTCCGCCGTCCGTTTTACAACGGCTGAAAGAGACAGCTCACCGCCTCAAGGTAGAGACCTATGCGTTGTACCTGGCCTACCGCGACCCGCGTACACCTTGGTACGCCAAAGCATGGACGCTTTTCGTGGTGGTGCATACCTTTAGCCCCATCGACCTGATCCCTGATTTCATCCCCGTTCTGGGCTATCTCGACGATATTATTATCATGCCTTTCGGCATCTGGCTGGCGTTGAAAATGATCCCGGCCGAGGTGATGGACGAAGCTCGGGAAAAGGCGCGCCAGACTCAGGGTCCCGATCGCCGCCTGGGTCAGGCGGGAGCGGTTGTAGTCGTCATCATTTGGCTGCTGGTCGCTGCCGGGATTGGTTTTCTCGTCTACCGTCTTATGAAAGATTAACAATAATTGGGTAGAATTTGTCTATAAATATCCAATTCTACGGAGGAAACCATGATTTCGAAAACCATGCAAGACGCGATTAACGAACAGATTAACAAGGAACTCTACTCATCGTACATCTACCTTTCGATGGTTGCCTACTTTGCGGACAGGAATTTGCCCGGTTTTGCCGGTTGGATGCGTGTGCAGGCCGAAGAGGAACGTGGTCATGCCATGAAGTTCTACGACTTTCTTGTGGACCGCGGCGGGCGGGTGATTCTGAAGGCGATTGCTGCCCCGGCAACCGAGTGGAAAACCAGCCTCGAAGTTTTCAAGGAAGTTGCTGCGCATGAGGCCTTTATCACAGGCTCCATTAATGACCTGTATGAATTGGCTTTGAAAGAGAAGGATTATCCCACCCAGGTTATGCTCCAGTGGTTCATCAGCGAGCAGGTGGAAGAAGAAAAGAATGCTGCAGAGATCGTTCAGCAGTTGGAACTGATCGATGCGCACGGAACCGCGGTGTTGATGCTCGATAAACAACTCGGCAAACGCGGCCGGGATTAGTCCGTTCCGGATCATGACTGACAGGCCAGCCGGCCTGTCAGTTTTTTATGTCTTGACTTTGCTCCCTCTCGCTTGTATCATGAAACCGAGGAAACCATGACCCTGCAAACAGACCAACTCCGCCTCGCCATGCGCTTGTGGGCCACCGGTGTGACCGTTGTCACTGCCCGATTCGGGAACGAACGCCGCGGCCTGACCGTTAGTTCGTTCACCTCTGTCTCCATCGACCCACCGCTGGTGCTCGTCTCGATTGCCAATGCCAGTGGTACCGGGGAACTCATTCGCCAATCCAGGCATTTCGGGGTGACGATCCTGGCCGAAGGGCAGGACGCACTCTCCAATATTTTCGCCGGACGCGTACCCGAAAGCGCCGACCGGTTCGCGGACCTCGAAACGGGCGTGCTGACCAGTGGCGCGCCGTTCCTGTCGGGTGGCCTTGTCTGGCTCGACTGCCGGGTGAAGACCGCCATCCCGGCAGGTATGTCCACTGTCTACCTGGCAGAAGTCATCGACGAGAAACATACCGAAGGCGGGCAGCCCCTGCTGTATTTCCACCGCGCTTATCAGGAAATGTGCTCCTGATGGAGGCTGCATGAACGAACCGTTGACCCTCGAAGAAAAGCAGACCCTGCTCGAAGTGGCGCGTCGTTCGATGGAATCTGCTGTGAATGGCAAAAAGCCCCCCGCTCTGGATGCGTTTTCTCTGACCTCTACCCTGCGCGCGGATGGCGCCAGTTTTGTCACGCTAACGAAGCGCGGCGACCTGCGCGGCTGTATCGGTGCTCTTGAACCCTACCAGCCGCTTGCGGCGGATGTGCGCGATCACGCTGTTGCTGCTGCTCTGGAAGATTACCGTTTCCCGCCGGTGGAACCTTCGGAGTTGACCGAGATCGAGGTCGAGGTTTCCCGGCTGACGGTCCCAACCCCGCTCGAATATGGCAATACCGACGACCTGCTTGCCAGGCTCCGCCCTGGCGTGGACGGCGTCATCCTGCGGGATGGATTTCAGCGGGCCACCTTCCTGCCGCAGGTCTGGGCGCAGTTGCCGGAGAAGGCTGCTTTTCTTGCCCACTTGTGTTCCAAGATGGGCGCTGCACCGGACCTGTGGAAACGCAAGCATTTGGAGGTAATGATTTACACGGTAGAAGAATTTCACGAGTAGACCGGTTTCGGATATACTTGTTTTGCGGTTTACGGTAACCTAAATTCACAAAGGAGATTCAGATGACCGAAATGCCCTTCACTCCGCCCGAACTGCCTGTGTCTGGCAAACAATCCAGGCTTGGGATCGCCTCGTTCGTTGTCAGCCTGCTTGGTGCGCTCACCTATTGTCTTTCGCAGTTGATCGCCCTGGGATATGGGGTTTCGCTGGGAATATCGAATCCGTCCGCGGCCCAGAATCCGTACCAGGCCATCGATACTACTTCCCCCTTGATGCTCCTCTCAACCCTCATGGCTTTTTGCGGTCCCGGTATTTCTTTGATCGGCCTTGTGTTGGGCATTGTTTCGGTCTTTCAAAAGACTGATAAGAAAACCTTCGGCATTATCGGGATCGTCATCAGTGCCTTGCTCTTGCTCGTCTTTTGTGTTCTGACAGGGATTGGAACGGCCAGTTTGCTATCCGGTTCCTAGGGAACTCTCGCCCCGCCTTTCTGAACTGAACCCTGTAGAATAGACACGATTAAGAAAGCCTCCCTGTGGCTTAGCTGGACAGACACCTTACTTGATAGGGTGTCTGTTTGGTTTTC
>CAZRCR010000206.1:0-4917 GCA_964598615.1 uncultured Anaerolinea sp. | reverse complement strand
TGGGACATCTCGAGTGCGGCCTGGGCGGCGTAACCCTCGTCGGCCCACAGCGACCAGGCTTCCAGGTCAGCCTGCGTGCCGAAGCTGGAACCGGTCAACAGGTCCGGGCCGGGCGTGTCGCCGAGAGCATGGACGGCGGGTCCGAGCGGGTAGCCCAGGTAGCCGCGTCCGGCCCCGGCGTTGTCGTATTCGTCGAACCACATCAGGCACAGCGAGCCATGCCCCTCGGTGTTCATCTCGTAGCTGAAGTAGCCGTCGTTGAGCAGGGCGGTGGTCAGGCCGAAGCGCATTTTGCGGTAATCGGGGGCGAAGTCCGGGTCGTTGCAGCGATTCTGGTAGCCATCGGTGTCGGTGGCGGCCGGGCCGCTGTTATCTTCGTAGGTCTCGACCATGGTCAGGTTGGGCTGGCGGGCGTTGGCCAGCCACTCGAAGTAGCTGCCGTTGCTTGGCCACGGACCGAAGACGGACGTGTTCCAGCCAGCGCCGTATGAGTCGCCGCTGTCGGTGGGGAAACCCTCGAAGTTGTTGCCGTTGACCAGGTCGTAGTAGGGGATGCCCCAGTTCAGGTAGATGATTTTGTCGGGGCCGATGCGGTCGCGCAGGTCTTGCAGGTAGAGGCGCAGACCGGCGTTCCAGGCGGCGTTGAAGGCGCTGTAGTCGGTCAACAGCGTGTTGGACTGGTCGGGGTCTATGGTGCGGGCGGTGGAACTGCCGATTAGCCAGGCTTCGTTTGGGTCGGAGCGGTCCACCAGCAGGCCGGCCCAGCGCGGGTCGTCCAGCAGGGTGGCGTCGAGCCGGGCGTGGTAGCTGGACCAGGTCTCGGGTCCGACCGATGGGTCGGCCACGCCTTCGGGCGAAAGGGTGCTGACGTTGAGCAGCCAGGAGTTGGGCCAGAAGGAAATGTGGGCGGCGATGCGCGTCCCGGCGGGATGGGCGGAGGCCGGTCGGACGTAGCCGCGCCGGACCGTGAGCGTGTTGTCAGCGTTGATGGCTTCCACGTAGACGCTTTCGCCGTCAAGCAGGGCCGTGTCGCCGGGGACGAACAGGGCGTAGCTGGTCGTCCCGTCGCTGACGGTCAGGGCCTCCACAGGCAGGACGGTCTGGGTGGCGTCCACGTCGCTGCGCAGGGTGGTGCCCGCCTGGGTGAGATACCACTCGGGCGGGATCTCTTGCAGGTATTCGTTGCTTTCCGGGTTTTCGGGGTCGTAGCTGACCTCGCAGGCGTTGGTGGAGTTGAGCAGCAGGATGTCGGGGTTGAGCGCCAGGAGCGGGTCGAGGAATTCGGCGTTCCAGTCGCCCAGGATGACCCAGTCGTAGCGGGCCACGTCAGCGAGCGGCTGGCTCCACAGGTCGGGCCACCACATGCCCAGGCGTGGGAAAGCCGGGCCGCGGTCCACGCTGACGGGTGTGGCTGTGGCGGATGCGGTTTCGGTTGGGGATGTTGTTTCAGCGGCAGGGATGGCGGTCGGTGTGGCGCGGCTGCACGCGGCAGCGACCAGCAGGAGTGCGAGGGCGGGAAGCAGCTTTTTCATGAAGGTCAGAAAATGAAGGGGATGAATCGTTTGGTCCTTCGCATGTAGGCCGTGTATTCGTCCCCGAACTTGGCCTGGCATTCGTTTTCATCGGCGCGGGCAGTGGCATACAGGAAAGCCGTCACGACAAGCGCCGCGCAACCGTCCAGCAGGGATGGCGACTTGAAGAAGATACCCCATGTCAGGTAAAGGAGCGATGCGTAGAGCGGGTGGCGGATGAAGCGGTAAATGCCCTCCGTCACGAGGCGTGTCGTTGCCTCGAAATTGCCTTCCGGTTTTCCGGCCCTCCGTAATGTTTGGAATCCGGCCACGACCGGATAGATCGAACCGAAGAGCAGGAGCCACGAGACGATCTGATACCAGGAGAATGGGTTGGCAAACCAACTGCGGGCATTGACCAGGAACATACCCCACATGATTTCCCATGCGAAGAAACGATAGAACCCATGCGACCCTGGCTTGCGCAGCGACGGGATCGAGTACCACACGATGAACACGGAGCCGACGACAAACAGGATGCTCTCGATCATGGTTCCTCACTTTTGCAGGCAGACGACGATCTCCTGCACGGCGGCGGATGGTTCGGACCCGGTCAGGGCCAGGACCGGGACGCTGGCGGCGGTGTAGACGGCGGACACGTTCCCGGCGACCCAGTGACGGGTCAGGATGCCGATGGCATTGACATCGTTTGCCACAGCCTGAGCCATCTCGTCCGGACCCGCAGCCAGGCGCGCCAGCGATGTGACCGGTGCGCCGCCCAGGGCGGTCTGTTCGAAAACCTGCTGGACATCCTCGTCTGCCGAAAAGGCCCAGACCTGCACCGGGGCGTCGGTCCCATTGACCGATTGCCAGTTATCGATCGAACCGGTGAACAGGGCGGTCACTTTATCCTCAGTCAGGCTGGCCACCGGGTTCTGTGGGTTGACGATCACGACGATATCCTCTGTGTCGATCTGATACGCCGGAGTGGTGACATTCAGATCTCCAATGCGGATAGCCAAACCCATATTCGAGAAATCGAAAGTATCGACCGAGCGCCGTTCCGGGCTGATGATATTTTCTCCAGCGCATGTTTCCGAATCCGCAAGCCAGGTCTGTGCTGAGAATGTGTATTGGATGTTTACCGGTTCTGCCTGTGTGCTTGAGGCGGGGGAATTGCAGGAGGCAAGCAAGAGCGCTAACAGCAGAAAATAGATTTTTTTCATTTCGGAAGCCATCACAGTTCCGGTTTGATGGAAAGCCTTACAAAACCATCTGGAGGATCAGGACAGTAAAACCAACTGCCGCACAATACCCGGCAAATACTTGCAGCGAGTGCTTGCCCAGGTAGCTGATCAGCCACTTGACGGCGAACCAGCCAACGATGGCAGCAGTGACGAATCCGACCACCAGCGGAAGCAGAAAGCTGGTCAGGTCGGGGAGTTTGAGCACGTCCAGCATTTCATAGCCACCCGCAGCCAGCATGACCGGGATGGACATCAGGAAGGCGAAGCGGGCAGCGGACTTGCGGTCGAAGCCGCGGAACATCCCGGCGGAAATGGTAGTGCCGGAGCGGGATGCGCCGGGGAACACGGCAATGACCTGGAACAGGCCGACAATGAGCGCGTCGAGCCAGGTCATCGAGTCCAGGCTGCGGGATTTCTTGGTCAGCCACTCGGCCAGAGTCAGGAGCGCGGCGGCGGTCAGCAGGCGGATGGAAGCTTCCAGCAGAGGTGTCTTGAACAGGATCTCAACCAGATCCTTGAGCAGGTAGCCGACCAGCAGGGCCGGGATGGTGGCGATGACGATGTACCAGCCGAGCTTGGCCTCCGTGTCGAGTTTGGCGGTGTCACGTTTAAGCAGAGCGGGAATACTGGCGAAGGTTGCGCGCACGATCTTCCACAGGTCTTTCCAGAAGAAGATGAACAGCGAGACGATGGTCCCCAACTGTACAATGACAAGGAAAGAGAACATGGCGTCGCTGGCAGGGATGCCGAGCAGTTGCTGTCCGATCAACAGGTGGGCGGTGGAGGAAACAGGGATGAACTCGGTCAGTCCCTGGATGATGCCAAGGAGGAAGGATTGAAAAATGGTCATGGGTTGGATCCTATCGTTAATGGATTATGGTTAATGGGTTAATTTTGGTCGGATGAGTCATCAAGCAGATATGGTGCTTGAAGTTCATGGATTGTATGATCGGCTCCGGGTTCGTTCATGCCGGTTTTTGCCTTTTTCAGGTATGCAATCCAGCCATTGATGGACCGGGCAACTTTGTCTGCTTCGACGGTCGCGTTGGCGTAGAGTTCCAGGGTGAGAAAGCCAAGTTCCTTTGCCAGCGCCAGGTGACTCTGTACCTCGGTCAGGGAACCGCGGGCCATGTAGCAAAAGCGGACGTTATCCTGAAAATAAAACCTGCCATGCCCTTCGGCGATGTTGGCCGGGATACTGGACGCGGCTCTTTTGAGTTGGTCAGCCAGGTTGTATTTTTCACTGGCGGGCAGGAGTGGAACGACTTTCTTGTAGATCAAAACGGCAAAGTCACGCGCCAGTCTCCAAACTTCCAGTTGATCGAGATTCATCACGGTCATCTGATCCTCCAAACCCCATTAACCATGATCCATTCTCTGTGCGTTATTTTTCCATAGTTCCAATAACGTTGGGACTTTTGCTTCAAATGTTCCGTCTTGAATGGCAATACGCATTTCTTCCATCAAGCGGATCAATGCCCGCAAATTATGGATCGAGATCAGCGTCCCGGCCAGGAGTTCCTTCGCCATGATGAGATGACGGATGTAGGCGCGCGTGAAGGTGCGGCAGGTGTAGCAGTCGCAAGCATCATCTATCGGACGTCTGTCGCGGGCATAGGAGGCATTCATCAGGTTCAAACGTCCCTCCGGAGAGAAGGCTGCATTATGCCTGGCCAGCCGGGTGGGCAGTACGCAGTCGAAGATGTCCACGCCGCGTGCCACGCCGTTGATCAGGTCCTCAGGGGTACCTACACCCATCAGGTAGCGCGGTTTGTTGTCGGGCAGGAGCGGGGTGACCACGTCCAGCGTGTCGAGCATTTCCTTCTTCGTCTCGCCGACGGACAGTCCGCCGATGGCGATGCCGGGGAAGGGCAGCGACGAAATGAACTGGGCGGATTCAGCTCGCAGGTCCGGATCAACGCCGCCCTGCACGATGCCGAACAGGGCCTGGTCGGGACGGGTATGGGCTGCCAGCGAACGTTCGGCCCAGCGGTGGGTCCGCTCCATGGCTTTGACCGTGTAAGCATGGTCGTTCGGGTCGGAGCATTCGTCGAAGGCCATGATGATGTCGGCCCCGAGATTCTCCTGGATTTGGATGGATTTTTCGGGCGTGAAGCGGTGTGTGGACCCGTCGATGTGGGACTGGAAGGTGACGCCAT
>CAZRCR010000205.1:0-4917 GCA_964598615.1 uncultured Anaerolinea sp. | reverse complement strand
GGACAGCGACCTCCTGCAAGCCCAATCTGGAGATGATTTCCAGCAGTTGCTGGCGGGTGTAGGTCTCGTTGTGGACGATGCCTCTGGCGGTATCGGTCATGCCCCACCAGTGGTGCATGAGCACATGCGTCATCTGGGCTTCGGTCTGGTTATCGCTGTACATCTCGGAGACGAGGAAATGTCCGCCGGGTTTCCCCGACGCGGGGTCGGGACTTCGGAGGACGCGCTTCATTTCGGAGAGAACCGGTTCGAGGTCCGCCATGTGGTGCAGGGAGTTGGAGATGCAGACCAGATCGAAGGACGCGTCGGGGAAATCCAGTTGGGCGGCATCCATCTTCTCGAAACGGACCTTCGGCTGGTCCTTGAAAGCCGCGGCGAACGCCGTCCCGGCTTTTTCGCTGGTGTCGATGCCGATGATCTCGTCGAAGGAAGCGAGACCTTCGATCAGGAAACCGATGAACTGGCCGCTGCCGGTGGCAATATCGAGGATGCGTCCGCCGGGAAGCGGGGCGAGAAGTTCCTTGGGTGTCTGCATGGGTTCTCCTTGATTATCTTATCTCAATTGGGAATGTTGGGGAAAGCCCTTGAGAAGGGTTTTCCCAACGGGGCTTATGATAGACGCAAAATCCCGGAAAGTCATCCCCAAGATTTGGGAAAAAACGAGGCGGATTTTATCCGCCTCGTTGTGCTCATTAGATTAAGAATTTACGTTCTGCCAGATATTCATGAACCTGTCGGGCCGGGTCCCAGGCTGCTTCCCCCATGTTCGTCAGGATGACCAGGCTCAGGTCTTGTTCGGGGTAATGACGGATCAGTCCGCTCACCCCGGCGTTCTGTCCTTCTTTCTCGTAGAAGAGCACGTTTCCATCGTCGTTGACGCGGAACCACAGGCCGGGGCCATACATCAGTTTCCACCCGTCACGCTGGCTGTGGAAGACCTGCGGCGTGAAGAAGCAACGTGTTAATTCGGGCGAAAGCAGTTCGCCGTGCCGGACGGAGTTCAGGAAGCGCTCCAGATCCGCCGCGGTGACGTGCGCACCGCCATCCGGGGTGCCGATGGGAGGATAGGAATAGATGTTGCGTTTCCAGCCGGTGACGTTGCCAGCCGCGTCCGTGACCGGGTCCGTACCTTCGGCCACGTTCTCGTGGACCTCGGCCATGTGGAAAAAGTCCGAGTCTTTCATCCCCGCTTTGGCGAAAACATTCTGGCGTACGTAGTCGCGATAGTTCGTGCCGGTGGCTTTTTCGACCATCAGCCCTGCCAGCACGTAAGCGCAGTTACAGTAGCGGCAGCCCTGCCCGGGCGGGAAGTTGGATGGTTTGTAGGCGAACTGAGGCAGGAAGTGTTCAGCTTCAGTGACCGAGTAATTGGCTTTGTCCACCCACAGGTCGGCATAATCCTCGCCGTTCTCCTCGTCGGCGTCATCGCCAATGCCGGAGGAGTGGGTCAACAGGTGGAACAGGTTGACTTTGGGTGAGATGGCCGTGTCTTTCAGGCCGAGATAGTCCACAACCCGCGTTTCGAAGGTCAGTGTGCCCAGATCGATCTGCTGCATGGCTGCCACGGCAGTGAAGAGTTTTGTGATGGATGCGGTGTCAAAACGCGTGGCCAGCGTGTTGGGGACTTTCCAGGCGCGGCTGGCATACCCGTAAGCGGCGGCAAAGATTTCCTCCTGTTTGCGCGTAACGCGAACCACGCCGGAAAATTTTTCCTGCGTGGTGAGCCCGGAAAAATATTTTTCCAGCGTGGTGGTCAATTCTGGCATGTGTACTTCCTAGAAAGGTTGCAGACTGAATGCGAACCGGGTGAAGTTGGGTGGACAGCCCATCCCTGAGGATGTTCTTTCGCTCTTCTTCTCGTTAATGATGCTAACTGCCAGCAGAGGCATTCCCAGGTCTCGTATTTTTGCCAGCATCCCGTGCAGGGCTGGCTGATCCACAACGGGGCCGGTCAAGATCGAGTCGCCTCCGGCGTAGGTGATGGAAAAGCCGTCGAACCAGTCGGCCCATTTCGGGTCGAGCAGGCCGCGCAGGCGGATCTGGTAGCAGGGAAGGTCACTTGTGGCGGGTGATGTCAGGGTTCCGGTCATGTTTTTATGATAGACGCTCTTTCGATGTGTGTCATCATCCAAGTTGGGTATTTGCGGGAAGGAGAGGAGTGCCTCGCACCTTTCCAAGAGGACAAGGTTCACGCTGAAGATTTGTCCATTAACGTGGTTGTGCTCACAGTCTGGTGCGAGGCACTTCGCGTTTGATTTACAACAACCCCAGGTCGCGGGCGCGCTGCAGGGCTTCCATGCGGCGGCTGACGCCCAGCTTGGCGTAGATTTTCTTGATATGCGTGCGTACGGTGCTGACGGCAATGAATAGTTTGGAAGCGATCTCGTTGCTGTCCATGGAAGTTTCCAGCATGCGCAGGACTTCCAGTTCCCGTTCGCTGAGTTCCTCCACCATCCCGGCGGCCGGACCCGCAACCGGTTTGCGCACCCCGCGCTCGGCCTCGGCGAGCAGGATGCGGGCATAGCGCGCGGATTGTCCGCGCGAGACGGCCCGGTGGAGCAGGTCGGGGATGCCGCGCCCGGCCTCGAGAATGGTGCGTACGAAGCCTTCGGGTTCGGCCAGTTTCAGAGCCTGGCCGAAGGAATCCAGCGCCGCTTCCCCCTTCCCGGCGGACTGGAGAGCCACAGCATGAAGGCAGAGCAATTTGATGCGGATGTAAACGCGTGGTTCGTCCTTGAAGTGATCCAGCAGTTTGGTTACCAGCCGCAGGGTGTATTCGCCTTTTTCCTGGGCAACCAGCACTGCGATCAGGATGGTCTGGATGGATGCATTGACATCTTCTGGCAGTGCCCCGGCTCCGGGTCCGAGCCGTGCTGCAGTTGCGGAGATTCCGCCGCGGGCCAGGTCGAGACGCACTTCCTGATATTGCGAGATCTCCTCGTACCACGACGAGACCTGGGCGGCCAGAAGCTTGGCTTTGCGGTTACAGGCGGCAGCTTCGTCGAATTCCCCGGTGGCGATGAGCACATCGGCCAGACAGGTGTAGGCGTAGTGCAATTCATCGGCCTGGCGCCATTTCTCGGCCAGAGCCAGCCCGCGCCGGGCGTGGATGATGGCTTCATCCAGCCGGTTCCATTCGAGCAGGATGACAGCCAGCGTACCGTGTACCACACCTGTGACCGGGATGCTGGCCTCGTCCCGCACACGTCCCAGAACCTCCCGGCACGATTCGGCAGCTTCGCGCAGTTGTCCTAGCAGGTACTGGACGAAGGTCAGGCAGGAGTAGGCGAAAACAAGCACGTGGCTGGAGCGCCCATCGGGTTGGACGGTCTCGATGGCCTGGTGGAAGGCCTGCACGGCGCCGCGGAAGTCACGGTTATACTGACGCGCCAATCCCAGTGTTGTGAGCGTGTGGCCGCGCATCAGCCGGTCCGCAGCGGGCAGGTCGGTCAAGGCTTGTTCGGCCAGGGAGATGGCTTGAGCGGGTTCGCCTTTGTACCAGGCAATGTAGGCGCGGATGGAAGTGATGTGACCGCGGATGCGCTGCTGCAAAACCGGGTCTTCCAACCCGCCCAGGGTCTTTTCGGCGCTGTCGAAGAGACTGTCGATGCCGCCGGTTTGACCGGAATAGGCTTTTGCCCAGGCATGGGCCACGTAGAGCCACAGCCGGGACTGCGAATCCGCCCGCTGCAGGGTTTCGAGTTGTTCCAGCAGGTTGAGAAGTTCGCCGCGTTCCACCAGGGCGAGTGTGTTCCCGGAGACCAGATATGCTACGCGCTCGGCATCCCCGGCGCTGATGGCCTGGGTGATGGCTTCGTAGGTCATGCCATTCTTCTCGTACCATAGGCTGGCGCGCAGGTGCAAGCCGGGGATGATATCCAGCCGGGTGGCGGTGAGACGGCTGTGGAGCAGGTCGCCGAACAGGTGGTGGTAACGGAACCAGCGGCGCTCATCATCCAGCGGGACCAGGAACAGGTTGGCACGGTCGAGGGCTTCGAGCGTTTCCTGGCTGTCGCTGCGTTCGAGCAGGGCATTACACTGCGCCGCACAGAACCGGTCCAGGATGGATGTGCGCAGGAGGAACTCCTGGATCTCCTGCGGTTGTTTGCGCAGGACTTCCTCGATCAGGTAATCGAAGATGAACCGGTTGCTGGCGGTGAAGTCAGCCACGAACCTGTGGGCGTCGGGACGGTCGCGCAGGGAAAGCGCAGCCATCTGCAAACCGGCGATCCAGCCTTCGGTATGTTCTTTCAGGGCTTCCACGTCGGCAGGGGCAAGCCCCAGTTTCATCGACCGGTTGAGAAATTCGGCGGCCTCTTCGGGAGTGAAGCGCAGATCTTTCTCGCGCAGTTCGAGCACTTCCTGACGGGCGCGCAGGCGCGCCAGCGGCCAGGGCGGATCGGCGCGGCCTGCCACAAGCAGGTGCAGGTTGGGCGGCTGGTGCTCCAGCAGGAAGACCAGTCCTTCGTGGATGGCTTGTGATTCGATCAGGTGGTAGTCATCCAGCACAAGCAGGAGCGATTTGGGGCAGGCGGCGATCTCGTTGATCAGGGTTGACAGGGTCGATTCGGCGGGGGGCGTCTGCGGAGCGTTCAGGCTTTCGCGGGCAAACTGTCCCACCCCGGGGCAGGTGGTTTGCAAGGCAGCAATGACGTGTTCCCAGAACCGCAACGGATCGTTATCCCCTTTGTCGAGCGAGAGCCAGGCTGCGGGTCCGACCCCGCTTGCCAGCCAGGAACAGACGACAGTGGTTTTGCCAAATCCTGCCGGGGCGGAGACCAGGGTCAGTTTGCGCGTCTGCCCGGCGGTGAGTGCTTCGCTCAAACGCGGCCGCGGCACCAGGTCGGCGCGCAGAGGTGGGATGTGCAGTTTCGTCGTCAGTAGAGTGGCGGACATGGCATGATTATAAAACGAAAA
>CAZRCR010000204.1:0-4940 GCA_964598615.1 uncultured Anaerolinea sp. | reverse complement strand
ACTTGCGGCATTACAGTAGCTGTAGCCGGAAGGCTGCAGTCCGGGGCACACGCCAAAATCAATTCAATCTCAGTGCTAAACATTTCAACCTGATTACTGGACTCCGCTAGTTCATGTTGAAAGTATTCTATGTCACCGGTTTCCTGGTAATTCTGCAAACCATCTATCATGGTGCTCATCGTCCCAAGCAAGTAGGTTTTGGCAGTTTCAAGGCATTCCGGCACCTTATATCTTTCAACCTGGCCTGATAGCATATCAATTCCATCTATCGTATCCTGAACACTTACATCGTCTGATTGCAAGAAAAGATCAATTGTGTCACTATAAAGGGACAAGTAAAGCACAAGGATCTGGGATGAAGTTTCTACTTTCTGTTTTGGACAAGGATTTGGCTTACATGATGCTGAGATCATCGCCAGCAGGAGAACCAAGATTATCCCACCGATTTTGCACACAGAATAAGTATTAAACTTTTTCATAGCTCCTCCTTTTTCCAAATTCATTATACAACTCAACCCACTTTTTTATTTCCAATTAAATCAAAAACCCGTAGACGGCAATGCCATCCACGGGTAATTTGATTCACCGGGAAAACAGTAAGGCTTAGTACGATGAATTGGAGTGGGAAATCTCCAATCCGTTCACCTGCATAAAGGCCGGGACGACAATGGCCGTTGCATTACGCGCCCCGTAAGACTGCGATGTGTTGTAAGCCACCTGAGCCTTCGAAAGCCAGGCAACCTTCTCACCGAACACATCCAGAAGGGACTGGGTCAAGCGCACATTGTATGGCACAGCAACCGAACCATCCTTCTTGAGCAACAGCGCGCCGAAGCGCGAGCTGGCGGTCACCACACCCTTGGACGGATTGACGATGTTCATGTAATGCAGGAACGGCACATACAGCACATCGCGCTCACGCGGTTGTTTGACCAGTTCCTCGAGGGTTTTGACATCTTTATCGCCGCCCTTCACTACCAAACTGCGATGCATAACCGTATGCCCGGTCGGCTGGACCCCGAACTCGTCTGCGTCGTCCTGGAACCAGACAAAGCCTTTGAACACACCCTGCTCGAACAACGGCCACGGCTTGCGGACGATGCCGGTCAGGTCGCGGGCAAAGGGGTAGGTTTCGCGATGGGTTGGATCATCGGCGAGAGTGAACTTTTCGGAGAAAACTTTCTGACCTACTTTATCTTCACCCAGGAAGGAGAAGCCGCGCTTCATGCTGCCGCCACTGAAGCCGATCCAATTCATCACGTTAAGAAGGTCAGCAATGGCCGCCGGGCCAAAGACCACATCATATTCGCCAAGAGGAAGTTGAAGTGCAGGGGAATGCTGGTAATGATCAAGGAGGAAAACCAAGCCCCGGTGCAACGCGGCCGGATCGAGGTCCGACTTGCGCTGGGCGGATTGTTCAGCTTGAACTTCCCATTTCAGCGTCCCGTGCGCTAGGACAACCGTCACCTGCGCGTCGGACATCTTGAAATACTGGGTATGTTCGGATTTGGTGTTGATCTGGGCAATGGTGTTCGCGCCGCTGGAGAATATCCCGGAGAGCTTGATATCTTCAGTCTCAAGGCCGGCAGAGACCGTGTTGAAGAACGCCAGACGTTCCTCGTTGCTGATCTGGGCCAGGGCCGGATCAAAGTTACTGTCGTCCGAGAAAGACTCTTTGAAGACCGGAATGGTGGGATCGTAGGAAAGCGGCTGGGCATGCTTGACCATCTCGGCAGCTACGTCCACGCCTTTCTTCATCTCATCGAGCTTGGACAGATCGGTGATAAGGGCGTAGGAGGCGCGCTTGCGGCCATCGTAGGCAGTGATATCGAGGCGGATAAGGTGCTCATTGGTGTTGAGGGAAATGGCCGAGTTGGCGAAGCGCATGAGGTAGCTTTCTTCCTCGCGCAGGAAGATGTCTACATCGCAGCCTTTGGTGAGGGCATAGGTGCGCAGGTCTTTCAGGGTTTGCAAAATCTTTTCTTTCATGGCTACTCTCCGATCCGAATGTTGTCGAAGCGGCAGACCGGCACGCCGTGGCCCAACTGCATGATCTGGCTGGGCTGGCCTTTGCCGCAGTTATCCACAAAATGGACCTTCCACGTGGACTTGTCGCCCACCGCGGAGAGCGAGTTCCAGAACGGGACCGTGGCACCCTTGTAGGTGGGGTTCTTGACCACATCGGTGATCTTGCCATCTTCCACCAGCCAACCCATTTCAGTGGCAAAGTGGAACTGTTCACGGTTGGAACCAATGGACCAGGAGCGGTCACCATCAAGGATGATGCCTTTTTCGGTATTCTTGATGATGTCATCGAGCGTGCCATCGGTGCCGGGGTCAATGTTGATGTTGGTCATGCGCTCGATAGGCACACGATAGAAGGACGTGGCCCGGTTGGCGCCGCCGCTGCCTTTGAAGATCTGCTTGTGGGCCTTGGCATTGGCTTCCTCGACCATCTGGCGGCCGGTGATCGCGCCGACCAGAATGCCCTTGTCGATTAAAACAGTGTTCTGCGCTGGAACGCCATCGTCGTCATAGCCGAAGCTGCCAGGGCTGTTGACCAGGGTCGCATCGGCCCGGGCAGTCAGCTTCGGCGAGCCGTAACGCAGCTTGCCGAAATCTTCGAGGGTCACGAACGAACCGCCCGCAAAAGCCAGTTCATAGCCGAGGATGCGGTCGAGTTCCAGGGCGTGGCCAATGGTCTCGTGTGTTTGCAGGAACATGATGTCGTGCAACAGGATGACCGAGCGGTCTTCCTTCGGGCAGGGTTCGGCTTTCAGAACGGAGTTCATTTCTTTGACGATACGTTCGGCATTTTCGGCAAAGGCCTGACGATCCATCATCTCCCAGCCGCGTGTCTCGCCGGTGCGGTGCGGGTGGAACTTGCGCTCGTGCATCGCACCCTGGTCATCCAGGCCGGAAACCTGCATGGTCGAGAAGACCTCGGTGATCTCTTTCTCGATGATGCTGCCTTCCGAGTCCAAAAAGACGATCTGCTTGCGGACGAAGTTCATATCGCAGTAGCGCTGGAAAACGCCGGCCTGGTTGAGCTTCTCGTCCATCTCTTTCAGGAAAGCCACCTTCTCGTTCAACGGAACATCGAACGGGCTGACCTTGCACGGGCTGACAAATTTATCCTGGATGGCATCCTTTTCAGCCAAACGGACAGGGAAGGTGACGCGCTCGGCCGCAATGCGGGCATTGTCAAAGGCTTTGTCATAGAGCGCAGCCAGATCGCTCAGGTCAGACGAAGCCGAGAAACCCCAGGCACCCTTATAGAGCACGCGGATACCCACACCGCTCTCGCGGGAAGCATCGGTGCTTTTCAGGTTGCCGTTCCACATCATCAGGTAGTTCGACTCTTCATACGGATACCAGCGGGTATCCACGTATGTGGCGCCGCGCGCTTTGATGCGATCGATCTGTTTCTTGATCTCTTCTAGCATTGGATTCTCCTTCCAGATTCTATAGTGGTCGCAAGAGTATAAACATATTGTCTGCTGGACCAACAAATTGCCTTCCAAGAGTATGATAAATCGAACAGAGGAACAAAGCCATACCTATTATTGGGTATTATGGGATTCTTGTAAAGGAACGAGGACTTCCATATTTTGCTTCGGTCAATGCTTTCTACGCAGATTCTTGGCCTTTTCCTGCAAACGGCGGAAGTAATCCGTTCCTGAGATCTCCTCCACCTGCCGGTCGCGCTTGACCTCATCCAGCTCAATACGCAAGATTTGTATCTGATCCTGCATGGCCTTCTCGCGCTCCATAACCTGGCGAGCGTTGAAAATGGCAACAGCAGCCTGCGGAGCAATCGTTTCCAATAGACGCTTGCTGTGCTCATCGAACGCGGCCTTATGCGTACTGACCAGTTCCATCGTGCCAACCAGTTCCTGATTGCTTACCAGCGGAACGCCCAGGTAACTGCTGACCTGTAAACCGTCATCCAATTGGGTCCGCACCGGGCGCGGTCCATCGTTGGCCAGGATATCGTCCACAAGAAGTGTCTGCATGTTGCAGGCGATCCAGCCGGAAAAGCCCTTGCCCATTTCGTACTCAAATCCGTGCGTATCCAGATGGGTGTATTCAGAACCAGACCAGGCCTGCACCCGCAGGACATTGTCCGCCTTGTCATACAGGGTGATCTCCGCCCCATCAAAGTCGATGATGTGACGCGCCCGGTCCAGGACCGTTTGGAGGGTCTGGTTCAGGTCGAGGCTGGCCATAATGTCACGGCTCACCATATGGACCATGCGCAGTTCGATATTCCGCTTCTCCACCTGGTTGTAATACGAATCACGATCCTGGAACGCTTTCAACTCGCCCAGGTAATTATGCAAAGCAAAGAAGAAAATCCCTACCCCGAGTGAATTGGCCAGGATCATGGGGATGGCGGCTTTGGTGATGACCGCGCTCCAGGCCTGTGCAATACTGGCCGCTGTAAACCAGGACGCCGGGTTGCCAGCAAAAAACAGACCCAGAAGCATGTGGATGCTCTCGCCAAGGGCCGCGAACAGGAAAGCCTGCGGGATGCTCAAGAGACCCTTGTATTTGCGAACCAGGCCTGCCAGCAGTCCCACCAAGACCGTGCTGATCGAGCAGGGGATGCAGGTATATCCGGTACCGGACCAGGTAGCCATGTTCGGCCAGCCAACAGACAGGCGGTGCAATCCGCCCACCAGCCCCACCAAGAGACCGGCAACCGGTCCACCCACGAAGCCGGCTATCATCGGGCCGGTATCACGAACGTTGATGATGGCCGGACCGATGTCCACGCCGCTCAGCGTGCCATAAATCGAAAACAGCCCAAAGATGGCAACGAAAGGTACCCAATCCCGTACCCGACCGGGAGAGTCTTCGAGAAAGGCCCGAAAGAAACCGCTGCGGGAAATCACATACCCCAACAGGATCACCACGCAGACTTTTTCCAACAATGC
>CAZRCR010000203.1:0-4954 GCA_964598615.1 uncultured Anaerolinea sp. | reverse complement strand
ATTTTTTGTTGGTGTTACTCTTGCCAGAAGCATAAATCTTGCTGAGTACAATCACGGAAATATATCTTCGTAACACCCATACACTAAGGAAAACATGGCTGAATCCATTCCTGATCTACCTAAGCAAAAGACAATTAATTTCATCACTCTATATTTGTGTATCATGATACTTCTTGTCGGCTGCCGTGAAATAGGTGCAACTGAACAAACGCCCCTTGCTTCAAGTACAAGAACAGAAAGACTTTCATACACATCCACTCCATCGCGAACATCTTCACCCATCCCAGGGATTAAGTATTCCATGCCAGTTGGGGAATATCTGGTAAGCATAGATGTTATTCCCGATTCAAATGGTTTGTTTGTGAACTTGTTTTCACCTGATGGAACCCTGGCAGGTATGTTCCCTCTTAAAGCCAATTCATTTTCCACATCAGTTTTTTCCCCACACATGGGATATTGGGTAGATTATCCATTTATTTTTGATCTTAACACTGGCAGTAAACAGTCGTTCGATAAAAATTTTGATTGCAGCGATATGATATGGGCTCCAGACAACGAACATTTAATTGCTTATTGTCGCCAAATCTCTAACTTAGAACAACTTTACTTGCTTTCCATTCAGGACCATTCAATCAAAACAACCATTGATGATGACATCACTCCCACTGGCCAGGTTTCGTGGTCTCCTGATTCCAAATTCTTTATAGGCTCTTATGGAACAGATCATGGCGAAAGCTTATTTGTATATTCACTGGATAGTCAATTGACCACTTTAATTCCCAACGCAGATGGAACTTCTGAGAGTGTTGCGTATACAAATCCTGTCTGGTCTCCAAACGGTGATTGGATAGCATATACATTTTCCGTCCGCAAGTCGGGTGAACCCGACGAAACAGAGGGACTTCACCTCATGAACGTCGAGTGTCTTTCATCGCCATCAACCTGTTTGGTAACGGAACCTAGTATCGTTCCTTATGGCTTATATAGTTGGTCTCCTGATGGCCAATATCTAGCAACAGCTGGCATAAAAATTTTCCAGATAGAGAATCGCTCAGCAGTATTGGTAAAAACCTATTCATTACCGGATGTTTATTACAATCGAATAGCATGGTCACCTAACGGGGAATGGCTTGCAAGCGATACCGATAAAGGAATATATGTTGTTAATGTTCTCGATGGAACAATCACACGGTTAAAAAACGTAGGATCGTTCTTTTATTGGATTTCAGTTCCATGAAATATTTTCTTTATGGTGAAGGCCATTTTTCGCCCCAAACCCGCACCTTCCCACCTCACCCAGCCTCTGGTAAAATCAGCCCCCGGAGCGTTGTACCCTTCGCTCCCCAATTCCACAAGCACGAAAGGGCTTGAAAAATGAAAGTACTACTGATCAAGGACGTTTACAAACTGGGACGCGCAGGCGATGTCAAGAAGGTCGCCGACGGCTATGGCCGCAACTTCCTCATCCCGCAGGGCATGGCCGTCCTGGCCACCGAAGGCGCCCTGAAACAGGCCGAGCGCATCCGCGAAAAGGCTGCCACCCAGCGTGCCATCGTCAACGAAGAGATGGCCGTGGTCGCCGAAGCGCTCAAGAAGATCTCGCTCTCCTTCAGCGCCCGCGCCGGCGAAACCGGGAAACTGTACGGCTCGATCACCTCGCAGGATGTGGCCGACGCCATCCAGAAGAAATCCGGCTACGCCATCAAGCGCCAGCAGATCGACATGCAGCCGCTGCGCACCCTGGGCGAGCACACCATCCGCATCCGCCTGACCATGGACCTGATCCCCGAGATCAAAGCCATCGTCTACCGCGAAGGCGAAGCCGAACCCAGTGCCGCTGTCGAAGCGCCCGCTGCCGAACCGCAGGCGGAAGAAGCCAAACCCGCCGAAACCACCGAAGCCTAATCAACGTACCAACGACAACATCACCGGTCAACCAGCATGGGGAGCCGGTGATGTTTCTTTACCTCTATGTCCCAAACCATCGGTCAACAACTCAAGCAAGCCCGTGAAGAGCGCCGACTTTCCATCGAGAAAGTTGTCGACGCCACACACATCCGGGCACGCCACATCGAAGCCATCGAAGCGGACGATTTCGAGTCCCTGCCTTCGCCGGTACAGGCACGCGCCTTCCTGCGTCTGTATGCGGAATTCCTGGGGTTTTCGCTCGACGACCTGATCGCCCGCCAGCGCGAATCCGCAGAAGCCGAGTCCGCCACGCAAACGGACCCGCAACCGGCTCCCGTTGACCCGATCCTGCTCCCCCCCGAGCCGCCCGCCCCGCCCCCGCCATCCCCGCTGGAACAGACCTTCACCCGGCTCAAAGCCAAACTCGTTTCCCCCCGCCCGGCGGAGGAAGAACCATCTGCCGAGGCCGAACCGGAAGAATCCGCGGAGGAACCATCCCCCCGCCCTGGCCTGCTGGACAAGCTCAAAGCCAGGCTGGCTGCCCTCAGCGCAGAAGAGCCAGAGGAAGAGAGCGAAGCGGAATCCGAACCGGCCGCGCCAGAACAGCCTGCAGAAACTGCGCCCGCCGAAACGGTCCAGTCCCAGGTCATCTTTGTATCCATCGGCGAGACCCTGCACCAGCGCCGCGAGTCCCTGAGCCTCACGCTGGAGGAGATCGAACGCCATACCCACGTCCGCAGGCACTATTTGCAGGCGCTGGAAGCCGGTCAGTTCGACCAGTTGCCATCGTCCGTGCAGGCACGTGGCATGTTGAACAACTACGCCCGCTTCCTCGATATGGATGTGGACGATATCCTGCTGCGCTTCGCCGACGCCCTGCAAGCCCAGCGCGTCGAACGCCAGCCCAAGCCCGAGGAAACCCCGCAGCCCAAAGCGAAATTCCCGCTCAAGGTCAAACTTCCTCCATCCCTGCAACGCTACCTGAGCATGGACATTCTCATCGGCGGCGGCTTGGTGATCCTGCTGGTCATCTTCGCCTTCTGGGGCACGAGCCGCATCATAAAACTGCGCGCCGCCACCACGCCCCAGCCCACCGCCCCGTCCATTTCCGAAATCCTGGCCGGGACGCCCGTTCAGGCGCTCCCCACCCCCTCCGCCACCAGCGGGACCGCGGTTGTGATCCCCGAAGCCGGCACAGCGGTGGCTGTCACCCTGCCCGCGGCGGGCACAGGTGCGGTGCAGGTGGTCGTGGTTGCCAAACAACAGGCCTGGATACGCGTCACTGTGGACGGGAAAGTCGAATTCGAGGGGCGCGTCGAAGCAGGTGCGGCGTACGCCTACGACGGGGATACCCAGATCGAGGTCCTGACCGGTGACGGGTCCGCCATCCGCATTCTCTACAACCAGAGCGACCTCGGTCCGATGGGCAACTTCGGTGAGGTGGTCGACCGCATCTATACGGCCAACGCCATCCTGAACCCCACGCCCACCTTCACGATGACCCCCACCATCACCCAGACACCTACCGTCACGCCGCGACCTTCGGCCACACCGCGACCATCCAGCACGCCGAGGGTCTCGCCCACGCCGTAAAACAAGCGCCTTGAACCGCCAAGCCTATAAAGAATGCCAGGGAAACCCCGTTCTCTTTGCGCTTGGCGGTAAAAGTTTTTCCCCAGGGAAACCGCATTTACCGTTATGAACCGAAAAACCTTCCACCTTGTCTCTCTCGGCTGCGCCAAAAATGATGTGGACTCCGACTCGATGGCCCAACTCCTGCTGGAAGACGGCTACGAGATGGTTTCCAAACCGCGCCAGGCCAGCGTGCTCATCGTCAACACCTGCGGGTTCATCGAGTCCGCCCGGCAGGAGGCCTACGCCGAGCTGAACAAACTGGCCGCCGAAAAACGCCCCGACCAATTGCTCATCGCCGCCGGGTGTCTCACCCAGCGTTACGGGGCCGAAGTGGCCCGCCGCGTGCCCGGCGTGGACGGCATTCTGGGCACCCGCCGCTGGATGGACATCGTCCAAGTGGTGCACAGCCTGCGCAAGTCCGCCCATCCCGAACCACTCTATCACCTGCCCGAAACGCCCACCATCGGCACCGACGAACACAACGCCATCCGCGCCTCGGTCAACGGGGCCAGTGCCTACCTGAAGATCGCCGACGGCTGCCGCCGTCCGTGCGCATTCTGCGCCATCCCGCTCATCAAAGGCACCACCGTCAGCCGCCCGCTGGACACCATCCTGGAGGAAGCCCGCCTGCTGGCCGATGACGGCGTGCGCGAACTCTGCCTGATCGCCCAGGATACCACCGACTACGGCCATGACCTGGGGATGAAGGACGGTCTCGCCACCCTGCTCGAGCGTCTCACCGAAACCGTCCCGGACCTGGACTGGCTGCGCATCCTGTACGCTTTCCCGGGCTACGTTACCGACCGGTTGATCGACGTGATGGCCTCCCATCCACAGGTACTTCCCTATCTCGACATCCCCCTCCAGCATGCCCATCCCGATATGTTGACACGCATGCGCCGTCCCGCCAACATGGACTGGGTGCGTAACACCGTGGCCAAAATGCGCGACCGCCTGCCCGGGTTGGCCATCCGTACCACATTCATCGTCGGCTATCCCGGCGAGACGGAGGAAGAATTCCAGACGCTGTTGGACTTTGTTGAAGAAATGCGCTTCGACCGGGTAGGGGCATTCACTTTCTCCTTCGAGCCGGGCACCGCATCCGAGCCGCTCGGGGACCCGGTACCTGCTGCCGTGAAAGAGGAACGTTTCCAAAGGCTGATGGCCTTGCAACAGTCCATCTCGCTGCAGGTCAATCAGACTTACGTTGGCAAGACACTGGACGTACTGATCACCTGATACGACCAGGAACACGGTCTGCCCTACGGACGGTCCTACCGCGACGCACCTGAGATCGACGGGCTGGTCTTCGTGGAGGGACAGGGTCTTGAAATCGGCAGCATGGTCCCGGTGCGCATCACCGGAGCCATGGAGTATGATCTGACGGGGGTAATGGTGAAATAAAAAATAG
>CAZRCR010000202.1:0-4956 GCA_964598615.1 uncultured Anaerolinea sp. | reverse complement strand
AGACTGTAGGTCCCGGGCAGGTCTTCGATGCGATACTGGCGTCCTTCGTGGGTGAAGGCCCCGTCGCGGCGTTCCACCGTCTTGCCGGGCCAATTGCCTACGTGCTGGTTCAACCCGGTCAGCAGGTTGAACAGCGTGGATTTGCCCATGTTGGGTTGCCCCGCCAGGGCGATCAGCGGGGCATTCGTATCGAGAACAGCCAGTTGTCCATCAGTTTGGGATGGAACATCGTGGCAATCACTCATGCAAGCCCCGTTCGACGAGAATCTGGTTCGCTTCGCCGCGGCCCAAAGCCACACGCGTGCCACGCACGGTTACGATCAACGGCCCGCGGCCATAGTTCTGGGTCATACTGACCTGCACACCGGGTGTAAAACCGAGAGAAGCCAGGCGGTTATTGACCGCCCGCCCCGCCTGGAAGTCCAGAACAACAGCACCTTCGCCGGGAGTGATCTCGGACAGCGGGAGTTTGGTCTTGGATTCAGCCATGGAAGTCTCCTCAAAAGCAGGATGTTATAATTAGGTAAGCAACGCAAGGATTATTATATGCTAATATTTAAAATTAGCATAATAAAAATTCAAAGAGATCGAGATGACAAGCACAGCAAGTTCCAGCTTACCAGCCGTTCCCCCCCTGAGTTCCACCATCCAGGATTACCTGTCACTGCTATACGTGATGGAGCGCGACCACGAAGCGGTGATCGGCTCGCGTCTGGCAGAACTTCTGGGCGTGACCCCTCCCACGGTGACCAATACCCTGAAACGCATGACCCGGGATGGATTGATCACCATGAACAAGGACGGCACGCACCTGACTGAAACCGGCTGGGATGCGGCCCGAGTGGTGATCCGTCGTCACATGCTGATGGAGTGGATGATGGCCAAGACCCTGCCATGGTCGAAACTCCACGGCGAAGCGCACCAACTGGAGCATGCCATCTCAGCCATGACCGAGACCGCCCTGTTGGAACAACTCGGCCACCCGCAAACCTGTCCGCATGGCAACCCGCTGCCCGGCTGCGAGCAGGCTGTGGACGCCTGGGTGCCGCTCACTCAGATCCCTGCCGGAACCACGGTCACCGTCCGCCGCATCCACGAACTGGCGGAAGAGAATGCCCAACTGCTCGGCTACCTTGAAACGAAGCAAATCACACCGGGGATGCAAGCGACCGTTACAGAGATCCTGCCTTTCAACCAGACCGTCACCATTGAAGTGCACAGTCAGCCGGTCACACTGGGAAATGCCGCAGCACGCTACATTTTTGTAGAAAAACCGGCAGGAAAATAGGGTCATCCCCAAAAAATCGTCCCCGAATCACATCATGATAAAATAACTCCATGCAATCATCCCTCGAAAAACTCCGCAAGTTCTTCCGCCTCGAACACGAGAATGGCTATGCCAACACCGCCGTTATCGGCGGGCTGGCAAATATCCTGAACTTCTGGGAAGGCGAAGCCCGCAACGACAAACTGCCTGAAGAGATCGTGCAAGCAACCATTTCCACCCTGCGCAGCTACGCGGACCTGGAACCGGGTACCCGCGCCGAGAGTTTGAAAGCACTCTGGAAACAGGTCCAGGCGCAGGTTCCCGAAGCAGCCCAGGCACAGAAACAGGCTCCCGCCCGGCCACAATCCCCGCGGGTCGATAAAGTCGAAGAGACTCCGCCCCCGCCCGAGGAAATTCCTCTCGAGGTGCGGTCGGACGAGGGTCCGAACCAACCGCCCGCCGCTCCCCCACCCCAGAAACCTGCCGCACAGGCATCCCGCCCGCAGAACAAACCGGGACTTTCGGCATCACGCCCGGGTACCGGGTCCAGCAAACGTCCCATTGCCCTGAACGCCGCACTGACCGTGCTGGCAGGCGTTGGTCCCAAGAACGCCGGTATGCTCGCCCGGCTCGGCTTGAATACACTGGGAGACATGCTCTACAACTTCCCGCGCCGCTACGACGACTACAGCCAGCTCAAGCCGATCCGCGAACTTTTCTTCGGCCAGCAGGTCACCGTCATCGGCACGGTCACATTCACTGAAGCCCGCCAGACACGCGGCGGACGCATGCACATCTTCGAGGCCGTCATCAACGACGGCACCGGCGGCCTGCGCCTTACATGGTTCAACCAGCCCTGGCTGATGAACCGCATCAAAGAAGGCGAAGCCATCTCAGTCTCCGGTAAAGTGGAGCAATATCTGGGCCGTCTCGTCATGAACAGCCCGGATTGGGAACCGGTGGAAGTGGATAACCTGCACACCAACCGCATTGTGCCCATCTATCCGCTGACTCAGAACGTGACCCAGAAATGGCTGCGTAAACTCATGCACCAGGTAGTGACCTACTGGGCACCGAAACTGACCGACCACCTGCCCGAGTCGGTGCGCGCCGCCGCAAACCTGCCGGAATTGGGAATGGCACTGCTGCAGGTACACTGGCCCGATTCCCAGGAAAAGCTGAAAGCCGCTCGCGAGCGGCTGGCATTCGACGAGATCTTCTTCCTGCAGATGGGCGTGCTGCGCCAGCGACGGGATTACCAATCCGTGGCCGGGCGCGTCTTTGAAGTGACCGACGACTGGCTGGCAGAGCGTATAGCCGCCCTGCCCTTCACACTGACCAATGCCCAGCGCCGCGCTGTGGACGACGTGCGCCGTGACCTGAAGTCAGGCACACCGATGAACCGTCTCCTGCAAGGTGATGTCGGCTCCGGCAAGACCATCGTGGCAGCACTGGCCGCGGCCATGGTCAACGCTTCCGGAGCACAGGCTGCTATCATGGCCCCTACTTCCATCCTGGCCGAACAGCATTTCCGCAACTTCCAAAAAGTATTGACCGGGGAGAGCGGGCTGCTCCAGCCGGAACAGATCCGCCTGTTGGTGGGCGATACGAACGAGAAAGAGAAAGAAGACATCCGCGCCGGTCTTGCTAGCGGCGAGGTCAAGATCATCATCGGCACCCATGCCCTGATCGAAGACCCCGTCACGTTCAACGACCTCCAATTTGTTGTGGTGGATGAACAGCACCGTTTCGGCGTGGAACAGCGCGCCGCCCTGCGCTCGAAAGGCACCAACCCCCACCTGCTGGTGATGACCGCTACTCCCATCCCGGGCTCTCTGGCACTCACCCTGTACGGTGACCTCGACCTTTCGATCATGGACGAACTCCCGCCCGGCCGCCAGTCCATCCCAACTCACGTTCTCACTCCCGCTGAGCGCGAACGCGCCTACAGTCTCATCCGCAGCCAGGTCAAGGATGGGCACCAGGCCTTCGTCATCTATCCGCTGGTCGAAGAGAGCGAAAAATCCGAATTGCTGGCTGCCACCGAAGAACATGCCCGTCTGCAAAAGGAAGTCTTCCCGAATCTGAAATTGGGCCTCCTGCACGGACGTATGAAACCCGACGAGAAGGATGCCGTCATGCTGGCCTTCCGCGACAGGCAATACGATATTCTGGTCTCGACCACCGTGGTCGAGGTCGGCGTGGATGTGCCCAACGCCACGGTCATGCTGGTGGAAGGCGCCAACCGCTTCGGTCTGGCCCAGCTCCACCAACTGCGCGGACGTGTCGGACGCGGCGAAGCCCAGTCCTACTGTCTGCTCATCCCCGACCACGAGGATGCCGCCGAGAACGAGCGCCTGCAAGCCATGGCAGAGACCAACGATGGTTTTGTGCTGGCTGAACGCGACCTCCAGCAGCGCGGTCCCGGTGAGTTCCTGGGCACACGTCAGGCCGGATTCGCATCCAGCCTGAAAATGGCCAGCCTGACTGATGTCAAATTGATCGAAAAGGCCCGCTCACAGGCACAGGATCTATTCGCCCGCGACCCGGACCTGAAAGAACCCGATAACGCCTACCTCGGCGAAGCGCTTGGTCGCTTCTGGGGCGGCGGCAAGGGTGACGTAAGTTAATCCACGCAAGGAGTTCTATGGTACGCGCTCTATTCCCCGGCACGTTCGACCCCATCCACTACGGCCATATGGACATCGCCAAACGCGCCGCCCGTCTATTCGACGAAGTTGTCATCGGCGTTTATGACCGCCCGCTCAAGAACCTGATGTTCTCGCCCGAAGAACGCCTGTCGCTGGTCCACCAAGCCTTCAAGAATGAACCCAAGATCAAGATCGTGGGCTATAACGGCCTGACGATTAACTTCTGCAAAGAGATCGATGCCCAGGTAATCATCCGCGGCCTGCGGGTCTTCTCCGATTTTGAGTTTGAGTTCCGCATGGCGCTCGCCAACCACCGTCTCGCCCCGGATATTGAAGTGGTCGTTTTCATTACCAACGAAGAGCACACTTTCTTATCCTCCAGCACTGTGCGGGAGATCGCATCACTTGGTGGCGATGTTTCGAGTATGGTGCCGCCGCATGTCAACCAGGCTCTTATGACCAAAGTTGTTGGGCTGAGCGAACAGCAGTTACGCCCTTTCGGGATTAAAGTATAATTGTTCCATCCCGTTCTGTTCGAACGGAGGAGCCCATGGATATCCTTCACCTCGTTGATCGACTGGAAGAACTCTTCAATCAAAGCCGCCCCATCTGGCTGACGCACAGCGTCATCGTGGATGAGGACAAATTCCTGGACATCGTGGACCAGATGCGCATCTCTGTGCCTGAAGAAGTCAAGAAGGCCCAGCAGTTGTACTCGCAGAAAGACCGCGTTCTGGCCCAGGCCCAGGAAGAAGCCAACCGGACCCTTGAACTGGCGCGCCAGAAAGCAGCCGAACTGACCGAGAAGGAAAGCCTCGTCCAGGAGGCCCGCCGCCGCGCCGATCAGATCGTCGACCAGGCGCGCATCGACGCCGATAACGTCAAGGCCGGGGCCGACCAGTATGCCCTCGACTCACTCATGAACATCGAACTGGAGATCGAACGCCTGCTTACCCAGGTGCGGAACGGCATCCAGGTGCTGGAACAGAAACGTCCCCCCGTTGTGGAACCGAAACAACCGGAATAAAAAAATGACAG